>DATDFQ010000015.1 GCA_036522515.1 Bacteroidota bacterium | reverse complement strand
CAGGGCCTCGGGACCCCAGTCGCTCGGCACCGCGCTGGGCGGGCGCATCGCCGGAGCCGTGGACATCAACGGACACCTCGTAGGGGGTGACATTCTCCTGATCGTGGACTACACCAACGGCGGATCGAAGCCTGTGATCAGTGTCCGGGAGTGGAGCACCAACAGCGGGGGATCCTGGTTCCTGATCGCCGATTCTCTCACGACCGGGAAAGCATTCGTTGTGACCAACACCAGCAATGTCGCGGCTGTAGCACCCGGACAGGGCGTCTCGCCCAACGGGTCCTTCACCGACACCACCGTTGCGCTTCAGTTCGTCGAGTTCGGCCTCGATCTGACGGGATTAAACCTCTTGCCGATCGATCCCTGCAATCCGCTGGCAACGGCGTTGTTCCAGACTCGATCCTCGGCGTCATTCACAAGTTCGTTGATGGATTTTGCGCTGGGCAGATTCGCGGTCATTCCGCCTCCGCTGGCGGACGCCGGACCCGATCAGGCCAGCTGTCCGCAGGGTGATGTATCCACCTTCACCCTCGCAGGAAGCGCGGCGAACGGCACCCCGCTCTGGTCGGTCCTGAGCGGACGGGTCGCAATTACGGACCCGACTTCGCTCACCTCCACGATCACCGATACCGGAACGGGAACCGCTGTTCTCCTTCTGACGGTGACGAGCAACCAGAATTGCGGCGCGGCGACGGACACAGTCGTCTTCACAATCAATCCGAACCCGACGGTCTCGGTGAACAACACCGACGTCTGCGGAGGAGTTTCGGGCACGCTCACGGCAACGCCCTCCGGCGGAACCGGCGCGAAGACGTTCGCGTGGAGCACGGGCGCGACGACCTCCACGATCAGCTCGAGCACGGCTGGAACCTATAGCGTCACCGTGACCGACTCGAAGGGCTGCACGGGCTCCGGGTCCGGGACGCTCTCTCTCAATCCGAATCCGACGGTCTCCGTGAATAGCCCCACGGTATGCGCGAGCGCATTGCCTGCGACCTTGACTGCGACACCGGCCGGCGGGACGGGTGCTGCTACGTTCTCGTGGAGCACCGGGGCAACCACCTCGACGATCAGCACGAGCACGGCCGGCACCTACAGCGTGACGGTCACAGATACGAAGGGCTGCACGGGCTCCGGTACAGGCACGCTCACGGTCAATCCGAATCTGACCGTATCGGTCAATAACCCGGCGGTCTGCGGCGGGCTCGCGGCCACCCTGACGGCATCCGCCAGCAGCGGCACGCCCGCTTACACGTATTCCTGGAGCACCGGCGCGACGACCTCGACGATCAGCACCACCACGGCGGGAACGTTTTCCGTTACGGTGACCGATTCGAAGAGCTGCACCGGCTCGGGATCGGGCACGGCGACTGTTAATCCGAATCCGACGGTCTCGGTGCCGAACGTGGAAGTTTGCGCGAGCGCGGCTCCTGCGACGTTGACCGCGACGCCATCGGGCGGAACGGGCGCTTCGACGTTTGCGTGGAGCACAGGCGCGACGACCTCGACGATCAGCACGAGCACTGCCGGCACCTACAGTGTGACGGTCACGGACACGAAGGGCTGCACGGGCTCGACGTCGGGTACGTTGACCATCGATCCGAATCCCACGGTGACGGTGGCAAATGACAGCGTCTGCCCGGGAAGCTCGGCGACTCTGACGGCCAATGCGTCCGGCGGGACAGGCGCGAAGACGTACGCCTGGAGCACCGGCGCGACGACCTCCACGATCAGCACGAGCACGGCCGGGACGTATAGCGTGACGGTGACCGATACGAAGGGATGCACCGGCTCAGGTTCGGCGAGCGTCATTACACGGACGCCGCCGTCTCCGAGCGCGACAGGCGGATCGATCACCTGTTTCGATCCCTGCACGACGATCTCGGCGAGCCCGGCGGGCCTGACCTATAGCTGGACGGGACCGGGTGGATTCACCTCCTCTGCCCAGAGCCCGACGGTCTGCGACTCGGGGGATTACTCGGTGACGGTGACCGATACGCACGGTTGCACGGGCACCGCATCGGCGCATGTGTCGAATGTTATTCCACCGAGCGGGACCTGCGGGGCGGACGGCGCGATCACCCTGGGCTTCGAACTCGACGGCGATCCAAACGCCGTCGCGCCGAATCCTCCGGATGATTGGAATCTGATCTTCAACGGATCGGCCCACCCGACTTCCACGACCGGAATAGTCTCTGATTTTCCGTCGAAAGCCGACGACTATTTCGTGATCGGAACGAAGGACATCGTGGATGTCACCCAGTGGCACTATAACGTTCAATCGACCCCGGATAAGGACGATATCCTGAACGCGGGAGCGGCCGAATACGGTACGCGGCTCTATTTCTTCGGCGACCGGTACTCGGTGAACGGGAATGCGCAGATCGGATTCTGGTTCTTCCAGGACACTGTCCATCTTAATACGAGCAGCAACACATTTACCGGACAACATGAAATCGGAGACCTCCTGGTCCTCTCCAACTTCATCCAGGGCGGAGGGACTCCGGTCATCTTCGCGTACGAATGGGTCGGAAGCGGCGGATCGGATGGTTCGCTGAACAAGCTTACGCTGAACGCCTCCAATTCGTTTGCAATAACCAATTCGACGGTGAGTACGCCGCCATGGCTCTACAACCCGAAGGGAAAATCGCCGTCGTCTTATCCGAAGGGCGCATTCTTTGAGGGCGGAATAGACGTGGCGTGTCTGCCCGGTGTGAACCCCTGTTTCGCCTCATTCTTGATCGAAACAAGGGCATCCGCATCGGTGACCGCCGAATTGAAAGACTTCGTCATCGGGAGCTTCACAGTGGGAGTCGGCGCCCAGGCGCAGGCAGCACTGGCTCCACGCCTCAATGGCGGCGAGCAGGCTCAGTCTGTCGCGAAGCCGGCCGGTTATGCTCTCCATGCGAACTATCCGAATCCGTTCAACCCCACGACGCAGATCAAGTTTGATCTGCCCGAGGCGAGCCATGTCAGGTTGAGCGTGTTCAACATCCTGGGCCAGGAAGTCGCGTCTCTCGTGAACGGGACGATGGGGGCGGGCTTCCAGTCGGTCGAATGGAACACCTCGAACCGGGAGGGAGCGGCATTGCCGTCAGGTGTTTATTTCTACAGGCTGCAGGCGACTTCCTTGACGAGCGGAACGGAGTTCCACGGGGAGATGAAGATGGTGTTGATGAAGTAAGCCGTCAGGAAATGGATAAAACGATGGGGTGGTTCCAAGCGAGCCACCCCGTTGTTTTACTCCCGCGTCATTCTCGATAGACAATCGGATGATGCGTCGCCGTCAAAAATAATTCGCGATCATTCGCAAATTAATATAATCAGGTAAAGCGAAAATGTGACTATTGACACTATTGGATTACTTTCGTACTATGGACCTGTGCGCTAAGACGGGAGCTTTGTTTGTTCGTCCCAGGTTTACTCTCTATCCGGCTCTGAAGCAATAACCTCTCTGTAATTGAGTTCAAAAACTTTTTTTAATTCGATCTATAATTCCTTTATGGACGGGGGGTCTATCACCTTTTCCCGATTTCTTTTCTTCTCACCGTCCCTGAGAATTAAAACCCACTTATCCAATGAGTAACTTTTCATCCACAACCACATCACAGGAGAGTATCGTCATGATGCTCAATACAGTATCCAATATGCTTCGCGCAAGGGTCACGGCATTGCCGGCGCTCTGTTGCGCGATTCTGGTATGCACGCTCGCGTTCACGAGCGGCGCATACGCGCAAACTCCTCCTGCCGGTACTCCCGGCAGCGCGGCGAACGTCGAGATCGACGCCAACTTCTTCTCGGGCGTCACCTTCACGGGCGCAGCGTTTCTCTCCGGCAACGACTGGTCGCAAGGCCCGACCGGGAGCGCGCTCCTTCTTCAATCCGGAGGAGTTTCGGTTCTCGGGTTGAACAACGCCACGAACAGCCTTTGGTTCCGCGATCCGAACTGGGGAACGGGGAACGACGGGACGCAGTACACAGGCGGCCAGAAGAACGACCAGGCGATCGATTCCGCCAGCACACACTGGGGCGTGGTCGACTCGACCTTCGGCGGCGGAAGCCCACAGAAGAACGACATCACCAACTGCTACATCAGCACGCAGGTGGACGGAGCGACGGGCCACCGTTGGGTGGTCGCGGGCTTTGAGACACGCGCAACCAACGGCGTGAGCTTCGCAGGTTTGGAATTAGACCAGAAGGGTATGTTCGTCGACCGCAGAGTGCCTGGAAGCAACAAGATCACCGGACGCGCTTCGGGCACAGGAGCAGTCGGCGGCCGCATCGCGGGCGTAGTCGACATTAATAACCACCTGGTCGGCGGCGATATTCTATTGATCGTGGATTACACGAACGGCGGATCGAAGCCGGTCGTGAGCGTCCGCGAGTGGAGCACCAATAGCGGCGGATCGTGGGTCCTGATCGCCGATTCACTCACCGCGGGCAAGGGATTCGTCACCACGAATGCGGCGAACATTCCGGCGGTAGCTCCGGGACAGGGCGTCTCACCGCAGGGAAACCTGACGGATACGACGATTGCGTTGCAGTTCGTCGAATTCGGCCTCGATCTCACGGGATTGAACCTGTTGCCGATCGACCCATGCAACCCGCTGGCAACAGCGCTCTTCCAGACGCGTTCCTCAGCGTCGTTCACAAGTTCTTTAATGGATTTTGCCCTCGGCAAGTTCGCGGTCATTCCGCCTCCCGAGGCGCATGCGGGGCCCGACCAGGCGGTTTGCCAGACAACCGATCCCACGACATTCACGCTCGCGGGAAGCGCGACGAACGGTACGCCATTGTGGTCGGTCCTGAGCGGCCGGGTTGCGATTACGGACCCCACCTCCCTGACGACGACGATCACCGACACGGGAACAGGAACAGCGGTTCTTCTTTTGACGGTGACGAGCGGCCAGGGCTGCGGCGCTTCGCTCGATACGGTCGTGTTTAATGTGAATCCGAACCCGACGGTCTCGGTCAATAGCCCCGAGGCATGCTCAGGGAGTTCGGCCACGTTGACCGCCACACCTTCGGGCGGGACGGGCGCCGTCACATTCTCATGGAGCACAGGCGCGACAACCTCGACGATCAGCACGAGCACGGCCGGAACCTACAGCGTGACCGTGACCGATACGAAGGGTTGCACGGGCTCAAGCACAGGCACCCTGACGGTCAATCCGAACCCGACGGTTTCCGTCAATAGTCCGGAAGCATGTTCAGGGACTTCGGCCACCCTGACCGCGACGCCGAGCGGCGCACATGCAGCCGGCGCGACATTCTTATGGAGCACAGGCGCGACGACCTCGACGATCAGCACGAGCACGGCGGGGACCTACAGCGTGACCGTGACCGATACGAAGGGTTGCACGGGCTCCGGTTCAGGCACCTTCACGGCGAATCCGAATCCGACAGTCTCGGTGAATAGCCCGGAGGCTTGCGCGGGGTTCGCGGCCACATTGACCGCAACGCCATCCGGCGGGACCGGTGCCAAGACGTTTGCCTGGAGCTCGGGCGAAACGACCTCGACGATCAGCACGAGCACGGCCGGAACCTACAGCGTGACCGTGACCGATACAAAAGGTTGCACCGGCTCGAGCACAGGGACGCTCACTGCCAATCCGAATCCGACCGTCTCGGTCGACAATTCCTCGGCCTGCCAGGGCGGCGCTGCGACACTGACAGCGACCCCGTCGGGCGGGACCGGCTCGAAGACGTTCGCATGGAGTACCGGCGCGACGACATCGACGATCAGCACGAGCACGGCTGGAACCTACAGCGTGACCGTGACCGATACGAAGGGCTGCACCGGAACAGGTTCAGGGACGGTTGGAATCAACCCCGGACTGACAGTCTCCGTCAACAGTCCCGAAGTCTGCGCGAATACGCTTCCCGCGACGCTGACGGCGACTCCGAGCGGCGGCACTCCCAACTACTCGTTCTCATGGAGCACCGGCGCGACGACTTCCACGATCAGCTCCAGCACGGCCGGCTGTTACTCTGTAACGGTCACCGATTCGAAGGGATGCTCGGGCACCGGCTCAGGTTGCCTGACGATCAATCCGAACCCGACGGTTTCGGTCAACAGCCCGGAAGTCTGCGCAAGCACGCTGCCGGCGACGCTGACTGCCACTCCGAGCTTCGGGGCGGCTCCGTCCGCATTTGGCGCGGCGGGCGTTGCCTCGACCTTCCTCTGGAGCACCGGCGCGACGACCTCGACGATCAGCACCAGCACGGCGGGCTGTTACTCTGTGACGGTGACGGATACGAAGGGTTGCACCGGCTCAAGCTTTGGCTGCCTGACCGTCAATCCGAATCCGACAGTCTCGGTGAATAGCCCCGAAGTTTGCGCGAGCACACTTCCGGCCACTTTGACTGGCACGCCATCGGGCGGAACGGGCGCGAAAACGTTCGCATGGAGCACCGGCGCGACCACCTCGACGATCAGCACGAGCACGGCTGGAACGTACAGCGTGACCGTGACCGATACGAAGGGTTGCACAGGCTCGAGCACGGGCACCCTCACGGTGAATCCGAACCCGACAGTCTCAGTCAATAGCCCCGAAGTCTGCGCGAGCACTCTTCCGGCGACCTTGACTGCAACGCCTTCGGGCGGTACGGGCGCTTCGACCTTCGCATGGAGCACAGGGGCAACGACATCGACGATCGGCACGAGCACTGCGGGCTGCTATTCGGTGACGGTGACGGATACCAAGGGTTGCACGGGCTCAAGCTCGGGCTGTCTGACAGTCAATCCGAATCCGACAGTCTCGGTGAATAGCGCGTTGGTCTGCCCCGGCGACTCCGCCACGTTAACGGCCACGGCCAGCGGCGGAACCGGCTCAGTTACATACGCGTGGAGCAGCGGCGCGACGGCCTCCACGATCAGGACGAGCACTGCCGGTACCTACAGCGTGACCGTGACCGATACCAAGGGATGCACAGGCTCCGGATCCGGAACGATAACGCTGAAGACCGATTGCGGCGGGCACATATTCCCGACTCAGACCACCTGCAGCGAGTTCGCGAGCGGAACGGCCACACGTCTCCCGTCGCTTTGCTACAAGCCGGCAAACGGAACGGTCGGCACCGCAACCCCCGGAGTGTTCTTCTACTTCGCGCAGATCACCGCGCCGAGCGCGAGCTTCTGCGTCGACGTGACACAGACCAAGGCTTGCAGCACGTTCAAGCTGAACCGGATTCAGAACGGCAACCAGATCTACATCTACTCCGACGCCTGCCAGAGTCTGACGCAGGGCACCGAACCTTCACCCGGCCAGGGACGTGTCTGCATCACCAACGCGACACCGGGCAACCACTACATCATCTCGGTGAAGTATAGTGTCAAGTCGATCCAGGGCGGAACCTACAGCGGTGCGCCTCCGACCTGCCAGTACAACTTCATCACTTCGGTCGCCGGCACGCCGATTCAGACCACCGCCGACAGCATCAATGCGGCGCCGAATTGCGTCGGGCTTTCCGCCCTCGGCAAGACGGAGTTCAAGGGAGCGTCCGAATTGAGCCTCGCAACTCCGGCTCAGTACGCGCTCCACACGAACTATCCGAATCCGTTCAATCCCACGACGCAGATCAAATTCGATCTGCCCGAAGCGAGCAGCGTCCGTCTGAGCGTGTTCAACATCCTCGGCCAGGAAGTCGCAACGCTCGTGGATGGCGTGATGGATGCGGGATACCAGTCGGTCGATTGGAGCACTGCGAATCCTGAGGGTGCGGCCCTGCCTTCCGGGATCTACATGTACCGGCTGCAGGCCACCTCCATGACGAGCGGGAAGGAGTTCCACGACGTGATGAAGATGGTGTTGATGAAGTAAGCTGGAAGTAATAAGTCTCAGCAATGGGGTGGACCCTTCCCGGGGCCACCCCATTGTTTTTATTGAACTTTGCGGTGGAGTCAGTCTCGAAGAAACGACCGTCTCGTCTTCGGTGCAAGACGCTCGGGAAATCGGGTAAAACGTGCCGATGGAAATTGTTAAAAGTGTTGATCCGGACTCTATTTTCTTGACTTTTGGAGCCCACTTTTTTATCTTGAAACATCCAACGAAGGTCCGTTTCACTCTCAAAAATTTTCCTCCCGTAACGCTCAAGAGAATTCCTCCGGGGCGTTTTCCGTCGGGAACAGTCTCCATAGAAAATTTCTTTTCATGGCGAGGCAACAATCATTTCACTCTCTATCCACAAGCCGGCATGGGACAAAGCGGGCCACCGGTATCCTTTCATTCATCCCATTTCATAAAGGGGCACAATTCATGAACGCACTTCTTACAACTTCGCCGCAGCACAAGGGACTTGTTTCCTTGCGTCTGCTTTGTAGCGCTCTGCTTGTATGCGCGCTTGGATTGACAGGCGGCGCAATGGCACAGACGCCGCCGAACGGGTCGCCGGGAAGCGCGGCCAACGTCGAGATCGACGCGAACTTCTTCTCCGGCATCACCTTCACCGGCGCGACGTTTCTTTCCGGTAACGACTGGTCGCAGGGACCGACCGGCAGCGCGCTGTTGCTTCAATCCGGAGGACACTCCGTCCTGGGCTTGAACAACGCGACGAACAGCCTGTGGTTCCGGGACCAGGATTGGGCGACACAGAACGATCCGACACAGTACACGGGCGGACAAAAGAATGATCAGGCGATCGACTCCGCCAGCACGCACTGGGGCGTGGTCGATACCACCTTCGGAGGCGGAAGCCCGCAGAAGAACGACATCACGAACTGCTATATCAGCACGCAGGTCGACGGAGCAACCGGCCATCGGTGGGTGATCGCCGGGATGGAGACACGGGCTGTGAACGGAAACAGTTTCGCAGGCCTTGAACTCGACCAGAAGGGTATGTTCGTGGACCGGCGGGTGCCGGGGAGCAACAAGATCACAGGCCGGGCATCGGGCACAGGAGCCGTCGGCGGACGCATCGCAGGCGTTGTGGATATCAACAACCACCTGGTTGGTGGAGATATTCTATTAATAGTCGATTATACCGGCGGCGGAAACAGACCAATAGTCAGCGTGCGCGAGTGGAGCACCAATAGCGGCGGATCATGGGTACTGATAGCGGATTCTCTCACCGCAGGCAAGGGATTTGTCGTGACGAACCTCGCAAACATTCCGGCGGTGGCGCCGGGCCAGGGCGTCTCACCGAACGGAACG
Organism: Bacteroidota bacterium; assembly: GCA_036522515.1. NCBI lineage: Bacteria > Pseudomonadati > Bacteroidota > Bacteroidota bacterium. The sequence continues at coordinate 254,781 of DATDFQ010000015.1, read as the reverse complement.
CTGACCGATACGACGATTGCGCTCCAGTTCATAGAGTTCGGCCTCGATTTGACGGGATTGAACCTGTTGCCGATCGATCCCTGCAACCCGTTGGCGACGGCACTGTTCCAGACGCGTTCCTCTTCGTCGTTCACAAGTTCATTAATGGATTTTGCACTTGGCAAGTTTGCGGTCATTCCCCCGCCGGAGGCGCATGCGGGACCGGATCAGTCTGTCTGCGCGGCGGGAGATGTGACGACGTTTACGCTTGCAGGGAGCGCAACAAACGGCACGCCGTTATGGTCGGTTCTGAGCGGACGGGTTGCGATCACGGATCCCACTTCGCTCACGACGACGATCACGGACACGGGAACCGGAACAGCGGTTCTTCTTCTGACGGTGACGAGCGGCCAGGGCTGCGGCGCGGCGCTCGATACGGTCGTGTTTAACGTGAATCCGAACCCGACGGTCTCGGTCAATAGCCCCGAGGTCTGCGCGAGCACGCTGCCTGCGACCCTGACCGCCACACCTTCGGGCGGGACGGGCGCCGTGACATTTTCATGGAGCACAGGCGCGACGACCTCTTCGATCTCGACGAGCACGGCCGGCACGTATAGCGTGACCGTGACCGACACGAAGGGTTGCACGGGCTCAAGCACAGGCACCCTGACGGTCAATCCGAACCCGACAGTCTCGATCGCTGCTGTCGAAGTTTGCGCGAGCACGTTGCCCGCGACTCTGACTGCGACGCCAGCGGGCGGAACGGGGGCCGCGACCTTTGCGTGGAGCACAGGCGCGACGACCTCGACGATCAGCACGAGCACGGCAGGAACCTACTCGGTGACGGTAACGGACACGAAGGGTTGCACGGGCTCGGGCTCAGGCGCCCTCACAGTCGATCCGAATCCGACCGTCTCGGTCAATAGCCCGGAAGTCTGCGCAAGCACCCTGCCGGCGACCCTCACTGCGACGCCCTCGGGCGGAACGGGCGCAAAGACCTTTGCATGGAGCACGGGCGCGACGACCTCGACGATCAGCACGAGCACGGCAGGAACCTACTCAGTGACGGTAACCGATACGAAGGGCTGCACAGGCTCGAGCACGGGCACGCTCACGGTGAATCCGAACCCGACAGTCTCAGTCAATAGCCCCGAAGTCTGCGCGAGCACTCTTCCGGCTACCTTGACTGCCACACCCTCGGGCGGGACAGGCGCTTCGACGTTCGCATGGAGCACAGGCGCGACGACCTCGACGATCAGCACGAGCACGGCGGGCACCTACAGCGTGACCGTGACCGACACGAAGGGTTGCACGGGCTCAGGCTCGGGCACGCTCACCGTGGATCCGAATCCGACGGTCTCGATTGCGAACGTGGAGGTTTGCGCGAGCACGCTGCCTGCGACTCTGACCGCTACGCCCTCGGGCGGGACAGGCGCTTCGACGTTCGCATGGAGCACAGGCGCGACGACCTCAACGATCAGCACGAGCACGGCGGGCACCTACAGCGTGACCGTGACCGATACGAAGGGTTGCACCGGCTCGGGTTCCGGCACCCTGACTGTCGATCCGAACCCGACGGTTTCGGTCAACAGCCCGGAAGTCTGCGCAAGCGCGCTCCCGGCGACCCTGACTGCGACGCCCTCGGGCGGAACGGGCGCAAAGACCTTTGCATGGAGCACGGGCGCGACGACCTCGACGATCAGCACGAGCACGGCCGGAACCTACAGCGTGACCGTGACCGATACGAAGGGTTGCACGGGCTCAGGCTCGGGTACGCTCACGATCAACGCGAACCTTACCGTTTTGGTGAATAGCCCCGAAGTCTGTTCAGGGACTTCGGCCACCCTGACCGCAAGTGTAAGCGGCGGAACTCCGGCCTACACCTATTCCTGGAGCACGGGCGCGACGACCTCGACGATCAGCACGAGCACGGCGGGAACGTACAGCGTGACGGCGACTGACACGAAGGGTTGTACCGGCTCAGGCACAGGCACGTTGACGGTGAATCCGAACCCGACCGTTTCTGTCAATAGCCCCGAGGTCTGCGCAAGCACGCTCCCGGCTACCTTGACTGCGACGCCCTCGGGCGGAACGGGCGCTGCGACGTTCGCGTGGAGTACCGGCGCGACGACCTCAACGATCAGCACGAGTACCGCGGGCACCTACAGTGTGACCGTGACCGATACGAAGGGTTGCACGGGCTCAAGCACGGGCACGCTGACGATCGATCCGAACCCGACGGTCTCGGTCAATAGCCCCGAGGTGTGCGCAAGCTCGCTCCCGGCTACCTTGACTGCCACGCCCTCGGGCGGAACCGGCGCCAAGACCTTTGCGTGGAGCACCGGCGCGACGACCTCGACGATCAGCACGAGCACCGCGGGCACCTACAGTGTGACCGTGACCGATACGAAGGGTTGCACGGGCTCAAGCACGGGCACATTGACCATCGATGAGAATCTGAATGTCTCGGTCAATAGTCCCGAGGCCTGCTCGGGATTCTCTGCGACACTCACCGCAACGGTGAGCGGGGGTGTGCCCGGATACACCTACTCATGGAGCACGGGCGCGACGACCTCGACGATCAGCACGAGCACCGCTGGAACCTACAGCGTAACGGCGACCGATACGAAGGGTTGCACGGGCTCCGGCACGGGCACGCTGACTTCCAATCCGAACCCGACGGTCTCCGTCAATAGCCCGGAAGTGTGCGCGAGCACATTGCCCGCGACATTGACTGCGACGCCCTCGGGCGGGACAGGCGCTGCGACCTTTGCATGGAGCACGGGCGCGACGACCTCGACGATCAGCACGAGCACGGCGGGCACCTACAGCGTGACCGTGACCGACTCGAAGGGATGCACGGGCACCGGCTCGGGCACTCTGACGGTCGATCCGAATCCGACTGTTTCCGTCGCAGCAGTCGAAGCATGCGCAAGCGCTCTCCCGGCGACCCTGACGGCGACGCCCGCGGGCGGGACCGGCTCAAAGACATTCTCATGGAGCACCGGCGCGACGACCTCGACGATCAGCACGAGCACGGCCGGAAGCTACAGTGTGACCGTGACCGATACGAAGGGCTGCACGGGCTCGGGCTCGGGCGCTCTGACGGTCGATCCGAATCCGACGGTCTCTGTCAATAGCCCTGAAGTCTGCGCAAGCACGCTTCCCGCGACATTGACCGCGACCCCGTCGGGCGGAACCGGGGCATCGACCTTCGCATGGAGCACGGGAGCGACGACCTCGACGATCAGCACGAGCACAGCCGGGACTTACAGCGTGACCGTGACGGATACAAAGGGTTGCACGGGCTCGGGCTCGGGCACTCTGACGGTCGATCCGAATCCGACCGTTTCCGTGAATGACGCCTCAGTCTGTCCCGGCGATTCCGCCACGTTGACGGCGACGCCTTCGGGCGGAACGGGCGCTTCAACCTTTGCATGGAGCACGGGCGCGACGACCTCGACGATCCGGACCAGCACCGCCGGCACGTATAGCGTGACGGTGACGGATACCAAGGGTTGCACGGGCTCAGGCTCCGGCACGCTCTCGCTGAAGACCGGTTGCGGCGGACATATCTTCCCGACGCAAACGACCTGCAGCGACTTCACGAGCGGCACGGCCCAGCGCCTGAACGCGCTCTGCTATCAACCCTCGAGCGGCACGGTCGGCACCGCGACGCCGGGCGTCTTCTTCTACTTCACAAAGGTGACGGCGCCGAGCGCGAGCTTCTGCGTCGACATCATACAGACGAAGGCGTGCAGCAGCTTCAAGTTCCTTCGGATTCACCAGGGCAACCAGATCTACATCTACAGCGCCGATTGCCAGAGTCTGCGGCAGGGAACGGAACCGAGCCCCGGTCAGGGGCGGGTCTGCATCACGGGTGCGACGCCGGGAGCGGATTACATTGTGTCGGTGAAGTACAACGTCAAGTCGATCCAGGGCAGCACCTACAGCGGTGCGCCTCCGACCTGCCAGTACAACTTCATCAGCTCGATCGGCGGTTCGCCGATCACGCCCTCCGCCGACAGCATCTCGGCGACGCCCGGATGTTCGGCGGGGATCGCACCGGCGAAAGCGGGATTTGGGGACGCGTCTGAGATGAGCGCTGCAGTACCGGCTCAGTACGCTCTCCATGCGAACTATCCGAATCCGTTCAACCCCACGACGCAGATCAAGTTCGATCTGCCCGAGGCGAGCACTGTCCGACTGAGCGTGTTCAACATACTCGGCCAGGAAGTCGCGACGCTTCTGGACGGGGCGATGGATGCGGGATACCAGGCGGTCGAATGGAACACTGCGAATCATGAAGGAGTTGCCTTGCCTTCCGGAATCTACATGTACCGGCTGCAGGCGACCTCCATGACGAGCGGGAAGGAGTTCCATGAGGTAATGAAGATGGTGTTGATGAAGTAAGCTGGAAGTCATCAGTCTGAGCGATGGGGTGGTCCCTTCCCGGGGCCACCCCATTGTTTTTATTGAACCAAGATCAGTCAGTGCATGGAAAGATGGCGCCGTTTCCCGGCCCCGTCAACCCGGCCGGCGGAGAAACAGGTAAAGCGTATCGGAGAACATTAAAAATCGGGTAATGCGGGCTCATCTCCCTTGACTTTTGGGCACCCGTTTTCTATCTTTACTCACCCAAAGGGAAGTCCGTTTCTCAACCAAAAAAAACTTCACCTCTAGTGACGCCCGGGAGCGTTTCACCCGGTGCGTCTTCCACCGGGAAGCAGTTTCACCACCAAATTTCTTTTCCATCGCGGGACGGCGACAATTATTTTTCGATCTCTATCTCGCCATCGTACCCTCCGGTTCACCGGAGAATCCTTGCGACATGATAGTCGCCGCAAGATTTCGCGCTATCTCAGTTCGAGTTCTTGTTCTACCCAATTGGGAGATCTCGACCCTCTAATCCGTCTTTCATCCTTTTGGAGTATTGATTTGAATCACTGCACAGTTGTATCTTGATTTGTTTCTTTTCCGGGCTCAGTCAGGTCGAATTCGTTTCCACTTTTCTCTTATCATCACAACACTAAAGGGGCATAGTCACATGAACTCACCTTCTACTTTTTTCGCGCGGCTCAAGGGACTCGTTTCCTTGCGCATGCTTTGTTGCGCGATGGCCGTCTGCACGCTCGTCTTCACAGGCGGAGCATTCGCGCAGACGCCTCCTGCCGGTACTCCCGGAAGCGCGGCGAACGTCGAGATCGACGCGAACTTCTTTTCGGGCGTCACCTTCACGGGCGCAACGTTCCTCTCCGGCAACGACTGGTCGCAGGGACCGACCGGAAGCGCACTGCTGCTTCAGTCCGGAGGAGTGTCTGTTCTCGGATTAAACAACGCCACGAACAGCCTCTGGTTCCGCGATCCGAACTGGGGCACGGGGAACGACGGGACGCAGTACACCGGCGGCGAAAAGAACGATCAGGCGATCGATTCGGCGAGCACCCACTGGGGCGTGGTCGACTCGACCTTCGGCGGCGGAAGCCCTCAGAAGAACGACATCACCAACTGCTACATCAGCACGCAGGTGGACGGCGCGACGGGCCACCGTTGGGTGGTCGCGGGCTTTGAGACACGCGCCACCAACGGTGTGAGCTTTGCAGGACTTGAGCTGGACCAGAAGGGCATGTTCGTCGACCGGCGCGTTCCGGGAAGCAATAAGATCACCGGACGCGCATCGGGCACGGGAGCGATCGGCGGCCGCATCGCAGGCGTCGTCGACACGCTCGGCCACCTCGTTGGCGGCGATATTCTGTTGATCGTCGATTACACCAACGGCGGAACGCGGCCTGTGGTCAGCGTCCGCGAGTGGAGCACCACCAGCGGCGGATCGTGGGTACTGATCGCCGATTCACTCACCGCGGGCAAGGGATTTGTGACGACGAACGTCGCCAACATTCCCGCGGTTGCGCCGGGACAGGGCGTCTCGCCGCAGGGCAATCTCACCGACACGACGATCGCTCTTCAGTTCGTCGAATTTGGCCTCGATCTCACGGGATTAAACCTGTTGCCGATCGATCCCTGCAACCCGCTGGCGACGGCGCTCTTCCAGACGCGCTCTTCAGCTTCATTCACAAGCTCTTTGATGGATTTTGCATTGGGCGGGTTTGCAGTCATTCCTCCGCCGAGAGCGAACGCGGGACCCGATCAGTCTGTTTGCCAGACGACCGATCCCACGACATTCACGCTCGCGGGGAGCGCGCAGAACGGCACGCCGTTGTGGTCTGTATTGAGTGGACGGGTTGCAATTGCCGACCCGACTTCGCTCACGACGACGATCACCGATACGGGAACGGGAACAGCGGTTCTTCTTTTGACGGTGACGAGCGACCAGGGCTGCGGCCAGGCGCTCGACACGGTGGTGTTCAACGTAAATCCCAATCCCACAGTTTCGGTGAATAGCCCCGAAGCGTGCGCAGGGACTTCCGCAACACTCACTGCGACGCCCTCAGGCGGAACCGGCTCCAAGACATTCTCATGGAGCACCGGCGCGACGACCTCCACGATCAGCACCGGCACGGCCGGGACCTACAGCGTGACCGTGACGGACACCAAGGGCTGCACGGGCTCAGGCTCCGGCACTTTGACCGTCAATCCGAACCCGACCGTCTCGATCGCAGCCGTCGAAGTTTGCGCGAGCACGCTTCCTGCAACATTGACCGCGACGCCTGCGGGCGGAACCGGCGCGAAGACGTTCGCATGGAGCACCGGCGCGACGACCTCGACCATCAGCACGAGCACCGCGGGAACCTACTCGGTAACGGTAACGGATACCAAGGGCTGCACGGGCTCGGGCTCGGGCACGCTTACGGTCGATCCGAACCCGACGGTTTCGGTGAATAATTCAGCCACCTGCCAGGGCGGGGCCGCTTTACTGACGGCGACACCCTCGGGTGGCACAGGCGCGAAGACATTTTCATGGAGCACAGGCGCCACGACCTCCACCATCAGCACGAGCACCGCGGGCACCTATAGCGTGACCGTGACCGATACGAAGGGCTGCACGGGATCGGGTTCCGGGACCGTAACGGTAAATCCGGGACTCACTGTCGATGTCACGAATCCGGAAGTCTGCGCGAGCACGTTGCCTGCGACTCTGACCGCGACGCCGAACGGCGGCACTCCGAATTTCACGTACTCCTGGAGCACCGGCGCGACGACCTCGACCATCAGCACGAGCACGGCCGGCACCTACAGCGTGACGGTGACCGATTCGAAGGGATGCTCGGGCACAGGCTCAGGCACTCTGACGGTCAATCCCAATCCGACTGTCTCGATCGCGAACGTCGAAGTTTGCGCAAGCACATTGCCTGCGACACTCACGGCGACACCGGCGGGCGGAACGGGCGCCGCGACCTTTGCATGGAGCACGGGTGCGACGACCTCGACGATCAGCACGAGCACGGCGGGAACGTATAGCGTCACGGTAACGGACACGAAGGGTTGCACCGGCTCAGGCTCGGGGGCCCTGACGGTCGATCCGAATCCGACGGTCTCGGTTGGAGACGTCGAACAGTGCGCGAGCGCGCTTCCGGCGACCTTGACTGCGACGCCGGCCGGCGGAACGGGCGCCAAGACATTTGCCTGGAGCACTGGCGCGACGACCTCCACCATCAGCACGAGCATTGCGGGCACCTATAGCGTGACGGTAACGGACACGAAGGGCTGCACGGGCTCAGGCTCTGGGACCTTAACGGTCGATCCGAACCCGACGGTCTCGATCGCAAACGTCGAAGTCTGCGCGAGCACATTACCTGCGACACTCACGGCCACACCGGCCGGAGGGACAGGCGCCGCGACCTTTGCATGGAGCACGGGTGCGACGACCTCGACGATCAGCACGAGCACCGCCGGAACCTATAGCGTAACGGTCACGGATACCAAGGGCTGCACGGGCTCAGGCTCAGGCACACTCACGGTCGATCCCAATCCGACCGTCTCGATCGCCAACGTCGAAGTCTGCGCAAGCACATTGCCTGCGACACTGACCGCGACACCGGCAGGCGGCACCGGCGCGAAGACGTTCTCCTGGAGCACAGGCGCGACGACTTCCACCATCAGCACGAGCACGGCTGGTACGTACAGCGTGACCGTGACAGATACGAAAGGCTGCACGGGCTCCGGCTCCGGCACTCTGACTGTCGATCCGAATCCGACGGTCTCGGTCGCCAACGTGGAAATCTGCTTCAGCGGGCTTCCGGCGACGCTGACCGCGACACCTTCGGGTGGCACGGGCGCGAAGACGTTCGCATGGAGCACAGGCGCGACGACCTCGACAATCAGCACGAGCACTGCGGGGACCTATAGCGTAACCGTAACGGACACAAAGGGTTGCACGGGCTCCGGCGAAGGCACGCTGACGGTCAACCCGAATCCGACCGTCTCAATCGCAAACGTCGAAGTCTGCGCAAGCACGTTGCCCGCGACACTGACGGCGACGCCGGCCGGCGGGACGGGCGCCGCGACCTTTGCATGGAGCACAGGCGCGACGACCTCGACGATCAGCACGAGCACTGCCGGCACCTATAGCGTGACGGTCACGGATACGAAGGGCTGCACGGGCTCCGGCGAGGGAACTCTCACGGTTGATCCGAACCCGACGGTCTCGATCGCAAACGTGGAAGTCTGCGCAAGCACGCTTCCTGCGACGCTGACGGCGACGCCCTCGGGCGGAACCGGCGCAAAGACGTTCGCATGGAGCACAGGCGCGACCACCTCGACCATCAGCACGAGCACTGCCGGAACGTACAGCGTGACCGTGACTGATACGAAGGGCTGCACGGGCTCAGGCTCAGGCACACTCACGGTCGATCCGAATCCGACCGTCTCGATCGCAAACGTCGAAGTCTGCGCGAGTGCGCTGCCGACCACGCTGACGGCGACGCCGTCCGGCGGAACCGGCGCAAAGAGCTTCGCATGGAGCACAGGCGCGACCACATCGACGATCAGCACGAGCACCGCCGGCACCTACAGCGTCACGGTGACCGACACGAAGGGCTGCACCGGCTCCGGCACAGGCACGCTGACAGTCAATCCGAATCTCAATGTTTCAGTGAACAGCACAGAAGTCTGCAGCGGCGTCTCCGCCACACTGACGGCAACCGTCAGCGGCGGAACTCCTGCATATTCCTATTCGTGGAGCACGGGCGCCACGACCTCGACGATCAGCGTCAACACGGCGGGGACGTATAGCGTGACGGCCACCGACACCAAGGGCTGCACGGGCTCCGGCACGGGCACGCTCACGGTGAATCCGAACCCGACGGTCTCGATTGCAAACGTCGAAGTCTGCGCAAGCACGCTGCCTGCGACGCTGACGGCCACACCGGCCGGCGGCACAGGCGCGGAGTCGTTCGCCTGGAGCACCGGCGCGACGACCTCGACGATCAGCACGAGCACAGCCGGCACCTACAGCGTGACTGTAACCGATACGAAGGGCTGCACGGGCTCCGGCGAGGGCACGTTGACCGTCGATCCGAATCCGACGGTTTCGATTGCAAACGTCGAAGTTTGCGCAAGCACGCTTCCGGCCACGCTTACGGCCACACCGGCCGGCGGCACGGGCGCGAAGTCGTTCGCCTGGAGCACGGGAGCGACGACCTCGACGATCAGCACGAGCACCGCGGGCACCTATAGCGTAACCGTAACGGATACAAAGGGTTGCACGGGTTCCGGCGAGGGCACCCTGACGGTCAATCCCAATCCGACCGTCTCCATCGCAGCCGTTGAAGTCTGCGCAAGCACGCTTCCTGCAACGCTGACGGCCACACCGGCCGGCGGCACCGGCGCGAAGAGCTTCGCATGGAGCACGGGCGCGACGACTTCGACCATCAGCACGAGCACTGCCGGCACGTATAGCGTGACGGTGACGGACACGAAGGGCTGCACGGGCTCCGGCGAAGGCACTCTGACGGTCGATCCGAATCCGACTGTCTCGATTGCCAACGTGGAAGTTTGCGCCAGCACGCTGCCAGCGACACTGACCGCAACACCGGCCGGCGGAACAGGCGCCGCGACCTTTGCATGGAGCACAGGCGCGACGACCTCGACCATCAGCACGAGCACTGCGGGCACCTACAGCGTAACGGTGACGGATACGAAGGGCTGCACGGGCTCCGGCTCGGGCACGCTCACGGTCGATCCGAATCCGACCGTCTCCATCGCAGCCGTTGAAGTCTGCGCAAGCACGCTTCCTGCCACGCTGACGGCCACGCCGGCCGGCGGCACGGGCGCAAAGACGTTCGCGTGGAGCACGGGCGCGACGACTTCCACGATCAGCACGAGCACTGCCGGCACCTATAGCGTGACGGTAACCGATACGAAGGGCTGCACGGGCTCGGGCGAGGGCACTCTCACGGTCGATCCGAATCCGACAGTTTCGGTCGGTAACGTGGAAGTCTGCGCAAGCACGCTTCCCGCGACGTTAACCGCGACGCCTTCCGGTGGGACAGGCGCAGTCACCTTTGCTTGGAGCACGGGTGCGACGACCTCGACCATCAGCACGAGCACTGCCGGAACGTATAGCGTAACGGTGACGGACACGAAGGGCTGCACGGGCTCCGGCTCGGGTACGCTCTCCGTCGATCCGAATCCGACTGTGACTGTTGCGAATGTCGAAGCCTGCGCAAGCGCTCTGCCTGCCACCCTGACCGCCACTCCGGCGGGCGGGACCGGCGCCAAGACCTTCGCGTGGAGCACCGGCGCGACGACTTCGACGATCAGCACGAGCACTGCGGGCACGTACAGCGTGACGGTGACCGACACCAAGGGCTGCACAGGCTCAGGCTCGGGCACGCTCACGGTCGATCCGAATCCGACCGTTTCGGTCAATAGCGTTGAAGCCTGCGCAAGCATTCTCCCTGTCTGCCTTACAGCCACACCATCTGGTGGAACTGGGGCTGTGACATTTGTGTGGAGTACAGGCGCGACAACGTCCTCGCTTTGCGGCAGCACTGCTGGAACCTACAGCGTGACCGTAACGGACAGCAAGGGCTGCACGGGCTCCGGCTCGGGCACTCTGACGGTCAATCCGAATCCGACGGTATCTGTTAACGACGCGCTGATCTGTCCGGGCGATTCTGCGACGATGACGGCGACGCCCTCGGGCGGCACCGGCGCTTCGACCTTCTCCTGGAGCACCGGCGCGACGACCTCGACGATCAGGGTCAGCTCTGCCGGAAGCTACAGCGTCACGGTGACGGATACGAAGGGTTGCACGGGCTCCGGCTCGGGCACGCTGACGTTGAAGACGACCTGCGGCGGGCATATCTTCCCGACACAGACGACCTGCTCCGACTTCACCAGCGGCACAGCGCAGCGGCTCAACGCCCTCTGCTACAAACCGGCGAGCGGGGTTGTCGGCACGGCGACACCGGGCGTCTTCTTCTACTGGACGAGGGTGACGGCTCCGAGCGCCAGCTTCTGCGTCGATATCGTACAGACGAAGGCATGCAGCAGCTTCAAGTACGCCCGGATTCAGCAGGGCAACCAGATCTACCTCTATACCGACGGCTGCGCGAAGCTGCGTCAGGGAAGCGAAATCACGCCGGGTCAGGGACGCGTCTGCATCACGGGCGCGACGCCGGGTGCGAGCTACATCATCTCGGTGAAGTACGACGTCAAATCGATCCAGGGCGGCACCTACAGCGGTGCTCCTCCGACGTGCCAGTACAACTTCATCTCGAAGGTCGGCGGCTCGTTCGACGGTCTATCCGCCGACAGCATCTCGGCGGTTCCGGGTTGTGCCGCGGGTCCGGTGGTTGGAACTTCGGGCCTCCGTGACGCTTCGGAGATGAGCGCCGGAACACCGGTTGAGTACGCTCTCCATTCGAACTATCCGAATCCGTTCAACCCGACCACGCAGATCAAGTTCGATCTGCCGGAAGCCAGCACCGTCAGGTTGAGCGTGTTCAATATCCTCGGGCAGGAAGTCGCCACCCTGGTGGATGGAATGATGGAAGCGGGTTACCAGTCGGTCGAGTGGAACACGGCGAATCATGCGGGCGATGCGCTGCCGTCGGGAATCTACATGTACCGGCTGCAGGCGACCTCCACGACGAGCGGGAAAGAGTTCCACGACGTGATGAAGATGGTCCTGATGAAGTAATCTTTGTCAGGCATGAGGAATACATGGGGTGAGTCTGTCCGGCTCACCCCATTTTTATGTGACAGGTTGAGAATTTCCATTTTTTCGAAAATTCTGATTATATTATAGCCCCACAACAGAGGACGACACCCATGCGGACAGCTATCATACTCTGGATGAGTTCTTTGATGACCCTCTCTACGATGGTCGGCCAGGTGAACACCTGGGAAACCCAGTTTCCCGGCTCGACGGAAACGCTCCACGGCATTACATTCGTGAACGCGACCACCGGCTGGGCGGTCGGCGACGAGGGGACGATCCTGAAATCGACGTCCGCCGGGATTAACTGGGCTCCTCAGATCAGCGGAACGAGCGAGCCGCTCGAAAGCGTCTTCTTCATCGATTCGCTTCGCGGGTGGATCACGGGGGGATGCGACGGATGCGGCGGAGGCATCATATTGAAAACGACCGACGGCGGCGCGAACTGGGCGATCAAAGACACCGGCAGGATCCTTTCCTCCGTTCAGTTCGTCTCCCCGACCCTGGGCTGGGCGGTCGGGTTCAACGGCCTGATTTTGAATACGACCGACGCGGGGGAGAGCTGGAACACCCAGGAATCCGGCGTGATCTCGTGCCTGGAATCCGTTTCCTTCGTCGATGCGTCGACCGGCTGGGCGAGCGGACTTCTTCCCGGTGCAATCGTGAAGACGACCGACGGCGGCGCCACCTGGACGCCTCAAACCAACGGTGTTGACGGGAACGAGGATATCGATGCCGTCCGCTTTGTAGACCATCAAACCGGCTGGTACGTGGGGTACGGGTTCGATACGGCGGCGGTGGGAGTCATCAAGAAATCGACCGACGGCGGGGTCTCCTGGATCCCCCAATCGAGCAACGCGAGCGTGGCGCTCCTCGGTCTGGGATTCCTCAGCCCGACGACCGGCTGGGTGGTCGGCTCGGCGGGCACGCTCCTGAAGACCACGAACGGCGGCAGCGTCTGGGCGCCGGAATCGTCCGGCGCGTTCCTGGAGCTCGACGACATCACTGTCCGTCCCGGAGAGGGGGCATGGATATCGGGCGGAGGAGGGAATGTCATCAGGAATAATTTCGGGCCGCTCCTTCTCAGGCGCGGGCTCGCGGTCAACGATTTGTGGAACCTGGTCTCGGTGCCGCTCGCGGGCGTCAACGGCACCAAGAGCCTCCTCTTCCCGACGGCGGTAACCCCGGCCTTTTATTATGTCGCCGGCTCGGGTTACCTTCTCGCGGACAGCCTGTCTCTCGGGCGGGGATACTGGGAGAAGTTCTCGGGGGCGCAGACCGTCAATGTCGCCGGTACTTCCGTCGACAGCCTGACCATCAACCTGACTCCGCCCTGGAATCTCATCGGGGCGATCAGCAGGGAAATCGCCGTGGGCAGCCTCGTCCAGAATCCGCCGGGATCCATCCAGTCTGTCTTCGGCTACAACGGATCGTATTTTGCGGCGACCACACTCAAACCCGGACAGGGCTACTGGATGCGGGTCGGACAGAATTGCACCGTCACCCTCCGGTCGACGGCCGATCCGAACACTCCGAGGGCGATGCTCACCGACGTCTCGCGCCTGAGAACCGACGAGCTCCCGCCTCCGGCGCCGGGCGAGGTTCGTGCGCCGGGTTCCGTCCGGAATCTCCCCACCGAATATGCCCTGGGCCAGAACTATCCCAACCCGTTCAACCCTGCGACGAAGATCTCGTTCGACCTGCCGGAGGAGAGCATGGTCGATCTGACGATCACCAACACGCTCGGGCAGACGGTCGCGGTCCTTCTGCACGGGACGGTTGCCGCCGGATATCAATCGGTGGAGTGGAAGGGCTCGGACGGCTTCGGAACGCCGCTCCCCTCCGGGGTCTACCTCTACAGGATTCGCGCCGCGTCTCGATCGACGGCGAGGGAATTTTCGCAGGTGAAAAAACTGATCCTCATGAAGTAGCATCCAGATCCCGCTTTCTTCACGAGGGGAGCCTTCCGGCTCCCCTCGCCGTTCATGAGCTGCCTCGGGCCTGGTCGTTTCGCGACCGATGATTCGGGCTCGGTAGGCGCAGGCTTTAGCCTGCGTTAGACCGTACGCGACCTGAAGGTCGCGCCTACCGATTCCTCGGGCTCGGTAGCCTGCGGAAGGACCCGCCGTGTTGACTGCGGCCATCCACTTTCGTATCTTGGCTCCCATGTATAAAGGAAAAAAGGTCGTGGTTGTCATGCCCGCGTACAATGCCGCGAAAACGCTGCGCAAAACGTACGACGAGGTGATGGAGCAGGGGGTCGTCGATCTGGTGATCGTCGTGGACGACGGGAGCAGGGACGAGACCGCGGCGATCGCAAAGACGCTCGACCGGGTCCGGGTGCACGCGCACGCCGTCAACCTCGGTTACGGGGGGAACCAGAAAACGTGCTACCGGCTCGCCCTGGAGGAAGGGGGGGAGATCGTGATCATGGTTCATCCCGACTACCAGTACACCCCGAAGCTCATCCCCGCCATGGTGTCTATCATCGGGAACGACCTCTATCCCTGCGTCCTGGGCTCAAGGATCCTCGGGGGGTACGCCCTCAAAGGGAAGATGCCCGTCTGGAAATATGTCGCAAACCGCTTCCTCACGCTCGCGGAGAACATGCTCACCGGGGCGAAGCTCTCCGAATACCACACCGGGTTCAGGGCCTTCTCCCGAGACCTTCTGGAGCAGCTTCCGCTGGAGAATAATTCGAACGATTTCGTCTTCGACAACGAGATGCTCGTGCAGATTCTCTGGCTGGGGCACACGATCGCCGAGGTGACCTGTCCGACAAAATATTTCACCGAGGCTTCTTCGATCAACCTTTCGAGGAGCATCAAGTACGGTTTCGGATGCCTCTCGACCGCGATGGCATTCCGCCTCGCGAAAATGAACCTCGTCCGGTCGCGGCTCTTCCCCGCCAGAAGTGAGTAAGAAGCCCGGCCCCCAAAAGGTCGTTCCCGGGGCGGGGCGAACCCTCTTCCTGCTTCCGGCGGCCGCCCTCGCGGCGCTCGCGTTTCTTCTCTACGCAAACAGCATTCAAAACGGGTATGTCCTGGATGACGGCATCGTCATCACGAAGGACACCTTCACGCAGCAGGGGATCAAGGGGATCCCCGACATCCTCACCACCGACGCGTTCACCGGTTTCTTCGGAAAAAACAAGGACCTGGTTTCGGGGGGGAGATACCGTCCGCTCTCGATCGTCACGTTCGCGATCGAGCAGGAGTTCTTCGGAGGCAACCCCCACATCAGCCATTTCCTCAATATTCTTCTCTACGCGCTTACGGGCGTCCTGATGTTCGTGGTCCTGAGCAGGCTGTTGAAGACCTCCCGGGCGGACGCCTGGTGGATGACCGTCCCCTTTCTCGCATCGGCGTTCTTCATCGCGCATCCCGTCCACACCGAAGTGGTCTCCAACATCAAGGGAAGGGACGAGATCCTCTGTCTCCTGTTCTGCCTGCTGGCGCTCTACCTGCTACTCGAGTTCGTCGCGACAAGGAGAACTCTCTACGCCGCGCTCACGCCACTGGCGTTCTTTCTCGCGCTGATCTCGAAGGAGAACGCGATCACCTATCTCGCCGTGATCCCGCTCGCACTGTTCTGTTTCACGAACTCCTCTCCGAAGAAGCTGGCGCTCTGGATGGCTCCGCTGGCGGTCATCGCGGTCGTCTTTCTCGCCCTCAGGTCGCATTTTGCGGGGGGCGCCGAGTCGGGCGACATCACGGAGGTTCTCAACAACGCGTTCGTCTATGCCGGCACGTCACAGAAATTTGCGACGATTTCCTCCATCCTGGGAAGGTATCTCCTGCTCCTCCTGTTTCCGCATCCGTTGAGCCACGATTATTATTACAACCAGATCCCGATCATCGGGTGGGACAGCCCCGCCGCGATCATCCCGCTTCTTGTCTATCTGGCGCTCGGGATCTACGCGCTCGCCGCTCTTTCAAAGAAGCGGCTCCCCGCGTTCGTGATCCTCTATTACCTGGCGACGCTTTCGGTCGTCTCCAACATCTTTCTTCCGGTCGGCACGACCATGTCGGAACGCTTCCTCTATCTCCCTTCGGTCGGTTTCTGCCTGTTCCTCGGCTGGCTGCTCGTGCAGCTCTCCCGCCGGATTCCGGCCGCCAACGCCAGGACCGTTCTGGCGGCGGCCGCCGTGGCGATACTCGGGGCGTACGGGTTCAAGACCGTGGACCGCAACCCCGCGTGGAAGGACAATTTTACGCTTTTTGCGACCGACGTCTCCGCCTCTCCCAACAGCGCGAAGGTCCATAACGCGCTCGGGGGGGAGTTGCTGCGGCTCTCGGCCGATGAAACGGACCCCGCCAAAAAACGCAAGATGGTCGATGAGTCGCTTCTGCATCTGAAACGGGCGGTCGAGATCCATCCCACCTACTCGGAACCGTGGTTCAGCATGGGGAATATCTACTACCAGCGCGACACGAACGACCGGGAGGCGATCGGGTGTTACGAAAAGGCGATCGCCGCCCGGCAGGGTTACAGCGACGCGTATAAGAACCTCGCGGTGGTCTATCTCCATTCAAAGCAGTATGAAAAAGCGCTCGAGACGCTCCGGAGACTCGCGACGGTGGATCCCGGAAACGACGACGCGTATTACCAGATGGGGTTGATCCACCAGAATACCGGCAGGATCGACTCCGCCATCGCCGATCTGAAGAGCGCGATTGCGGCGAATCCCTCCGGCGCTCAGGCGTACACGCAGCTGGGGATGATCTACGGAAAAGAGAAGCAAGAGTTCGACACCGCGATCGTCTACCTGCAAAAGGCGGTGGCAGTCGACCCGGGCAACCTCGACGGGTACAACAATCTCGGAACAGCGTACGCCCTGAAGGGAGATTTCGACGCCGCCATCGGCGTGTTCCGGAAGGCCCTCGACGTCGATCCGAGAAGCACACGAGTCTACCAGAACCTCGGTCTTGCGTACCAGTCGAAGGGGGAGAAGGCCGAAGCCCAGCGCTGCTTCGACAAAGTCCGGGAACTCTCCGCCCGTGGCGGGGGTTAAATGAAACCCAATCAAGATCCCGTCCCAAAACGCGCCGGGATGACGAGAAAAAAAGATGGCGCGAGCGGTCACTGAGGCACATGCCACGAAAAGATAAAAACAAGAGGGGGACATCTCCGGCGGAGCCGCTCAAGCGGCGGCTTCTCCTGCTCGGCATTGTGCTCGGGTTAACCATCCTCTCGTTCGCGCCCGCGTTGACCGACGGTTTCACGAACTGGGACGATCCAGGCTATGTCCTCGAGAACCTCAGCATCAGGGATCTCTCCGGAAGCGGGGTTAAGACCATCTTCTCTTCCTACGTGGAGGGAAATTACCATCCCCTGACGATGCTTTCGCTCGCGGTCGAATACCACTTCTTCCAGCTCAACCCGGCCGTCTACCACGTGACGAACGTACTCCTTCACCTGCTGAATACGGCGCTCGTCTTCTGGTTCATCATGCTCCTCACCGGGCGGCTGGAGACCGCCACCATTACGGCCCTGCTCTTCGGGATCCACCCGCTCCACGTGGAGTCGGTGGCCTGGATTTCCGAGCGGAAGGACGTCCTCTTTTCATTCTTCTACCTGGGGGCTCTTGTCGCCTATGTTCTCTCGCTGCGCCCGCAGGGGGATCGCAGGCGGTATCTGGCCGTCGCGCTGATCCTCTTCGTCCTCTCCCTCTTCTCGAAAGGGATGGCCGTCACGCTTCCCGCCGTCTTCCTTCTCGTCGATTACTATCTCGGGAAGGGAATCACCGTCAAGACGATCGCGGAGAAGTGGCCTTTCCTCGTCCTGTCGATTGCGTTCGGCGTCGTCGCCGTTTTCGCCCAGCAGGCGAAGGGTGCAATCCAGGATATCACGCTCTTCCCGCTCTATGAGCGCGTGCTGTTCGCCTGTTACGGGGCGGTCGAGTACCTGGTGAAACTGGTCCTGCCTCCGCCGCTTTCCGCGTTCTATCCCTATCCTCTCAGGGCGGGGGGGCAACTGCCGCTGATCTATTACGCCTCGCCCGTCGTGTTGCTTCTCGGAGGGGCGATCGTCTGGAAATCGATACGGCATACCCGGGACGTCGCGTTCGGAGTGCTGTTCTATTTTGCCACGCTGGTCCTCGTTCTCCAGCTTCTCCCGGTCGGCAGCGCGATCATCGCGGACCGCTACACCTATCTCCCCTACATCGGCATCTTTTTCCTCATCGGGCAGGGGTACTACGCCGTCGCGCGGGGCCAGGCGGAGAGGTTTCGGCGTTTGAAACCGGTCCTGATGATGCTCCTTCTCGGATATGCCGGCTGGCTCTTTTTCCTGACGCGGGAGAGGTGCGAAGTGTGGAAAGACAATCTGACCCTCTGGACCGATGTCCTCAAAAATTATCCCATGGTCCCGGTGGCGTATAACAACAGGGCGCTGACCTATAAGAGCGCGGGGAGCTTCGACCTTGCGATGGCCGATTACAATAAAGCCCTCGAAATAAAGCCGGACGACACCGAAGCGTTCAGTAACAGGGGAAACATCTATCTGATGACGGGGCGGTACGATCTCGCCCTCGCCGACCTGAACAAGGCGCTCGCCGTAAAGCGCGACCTGCCGGTCACGCTCAACAGCAGGGGCGCCGTCTATTTTAACCTGGCGAAGTACGATGAGGCGCTCGCAGACTTTAACAGGGCGATCGAACTCCAGCCCGATTATCCCGAAGCCTATTTGAATCGCGGGAACGCACTCAGCGTGAAGAAGGAGTATGCCTCCGCCATCCGCGATTATGACGAGTATCTCCGTTTCGAAACCCGCCAGCCGAACCCCTATTACTGGAGGGGCCTCGCCAGGGCGAATACCGGCGATGCGGAGGGAGCCCTGAGCGATTTCGACGCGTGCCTCGCGCTGAATCCAAAGTTTCCGGCAGCTTACTATGAGCGGTCGCGGGCCTATCACTCCCGCGGGGATTATCAAAGCGCGCTCCGCGACGCCGCCACCGCGGGATCGCTCGGTTTCAAAGTGGACGAAGCATACCTCGCGGAACTCAAGGCCGGACATGCCCAGAAATAACGCCCGGAACCGGTAGGATGAAGAAACAGAAACAGAAGCAGAAACATGAGCAGGCGGCAGGGGCGATCTCCCCGGGGCGATTGAATCTCGCGGTATGCCTCTTTCTCGTCGTGTCATCTCTCGCGGTCTTCTGGCAGGTCAGGGGCCACGAGTTCCTCACCTACGACGACCCGGATTATGTGACGAGGAATCCCCATATCCGGGACGGGATCAGCCCCCAGGCTGTCCTCTGGGCGCTGACAAGCGGATATGCCGCGAACTGGCATCCCCTGACGTGGATTTCGCACATGATCGACGTCCAGCTCTACGGGATGGACCCCGGCGGGCATCATCTCACAAGCGTGTGGATTCATGCGGCGAGCGCGCTCCTCCTGTTCCTGACGCTCAGGCGGATGACGCGCCGGTTGTGGCCCAGCGCGTTTGTGGCGGCCCTGTTCGCGCTTCACCCGCTCCATGCGGAATCGGTTTCCTGGATCGCCGAGAGGAAGGATGTGCTCTCGGGCTTCTTCTGGATCCTCACAATGTGGTGTTACGCAGCTTACGCCGAGAAGCGGAGCACCGGAACCTACCTCGCACTCCTCCTGTCGTTCGCGGTCGGGCTGATGGCGAAGCAGATGCTCGTTACGCTCCCGTTCGTCTTGCTCCTTCTCGATTATTGGCCGCTGAACCGGCTGAGGCTTCCGGGCGACCCCGCGGGGGCGGCGAAAGAGCCCCAGGCGCGCGAGGGTACGGGCGGCGGATCCTCCACCGGGAGAGTCATTCGTGAAAAAATCCCTCTCATTGCGCTCACCGTCATCTCGAGCGTCGCGATCTACCTCGTTCAACAGGGCGGGGGAGCGATGTCGACGCGGGATCTTCTGCCGCTCGGAGCGCGCGTTTCAAATGCCATCGTGTCGTATGTGGTGTATATCGAAAAGACGCTTTGGCCCTCGGGTCTCGCGATCTTTTATCCCCACCCCGGAAGCACACTGACCCTCTGGACAACCGGGGTTTCGGCGCTCATCCTCCTCCTTGTGACGGGTTTTGTCCTGCTCAAGGGGCGGCGCTATCCCTACCTCCCCGTGGGTTGGTTCTGGTATCTCGGGACGCTCGTCCCGGTCATCGGACTCGTGCAGGTGGGGATACAGGCGAGGGCCGACCGGTACACCTATCTGCCTATTATTGGCCTCTTCATCATGATCGCATGGGGGCTTCCCGACCTCCTCAGCGGCTGGCGCAACAGGAAGGAACTGCTCGCGGGAGGGGTATTGGTCGCCCTCGCTTCGTGCATCTACCTCACGGCCACTCAGACGGCCTACTGGAAAGACAACAGCTCGGTCTTTGGGCATGCCGTCGAGGTCGTTGAGAATAATTTCCTGGCCCACAACGACCTTGGGAGCGCGCTCGAAAAAAAGGGAGAAATCGATGCCGCGATCGCCCATTACAGGGAGGCGATCCGGCTGAAACCCGACTTCGTTCTCGCGCAGAGCAACCTCGGTGCGGCGCTCGGCCGCCAGGGAAAATTCGACGAAGCGATTTCCCATTTGCAGGAGGCGATCCGCCTCAAGCCCGACCATGCGGATGCCCACAACAACCTGGGGATCGTCTATGCCATACAGGGAAAGGACTCGGACGCGGCGAGGGAGTTCTCGGAGGCCGTGCGGATCGACCCTGACCAGGCCGATGCGCATTTTAATCTCGGCGTTCTCCTCGCGCGGCAGGGGAGGCTCGATGAGGCCATTACGCACTATGAGAGAGCATTGGAAATCAATCCCTCCCAGGAAAACGCCCGAAACGCCCTCTCCGAGGCGCGGGCTCTACAGACCAAGAAGAGGTAGGCGCGACCTGCCAGACCGAACAAACGCAGGCTAAAGCCTGCGCCTACCAAGCCGACTCCTCGTTCCCACGCTCTGCGTGGGAACGCATACCGCGGCGCTCCGCGCCGCAACGGGAAAATCGAGCAAAAGATCTGTGATTTGAAGCAAACCTGGGCTCGCAGCCTAACTAATTCGTTGATAAACTCACGTGAATTGTTTATTTTAGATTATGCGACATCTGATATACGGTATCCTCTTCTGGTTGGCGGGTTTCACCACGCTTCTCGCTCAGCCCAAGCTTGAAATTGTGGGCGGCTCGGCGATCCAGTTCGGCGACTTCTATTCCGGCCTGACGAGCGTCAAACACGCCGTCACGATCAGAAATCTCGGAAACGAGACGCTACGTATCGACACAGTGATTGCGACGTGCGGTTGCACCGCCGCACTCAGCTCTTCCAAGAGGATCGCTCCTCATGATTCCGCCCAGGTGGCCATCACCTTTAAGATCGGCTCCTATCGGGGAAATATCGGCAAGACCGTCAGGGTCGTCTCGAACGATCCTGAATCTCCGGCAAATATCAATTTTTCGGTGAATATTCTCGAGGTCCTCAAACCTGATCCGGAATACATGTATTTTTACAACGTAAAGGTCGATTCCGCCTCCACGAAGACCTTCCGGCTCAAGAACGTGACCTCCGAGACTGTTACGATTCTGAAAGTGAAATCGAAGGATTCACAGCTTTCGATCGTCCGCCAGCCCAAGAAGGTGCTGAAACCGGGCGAGGAAACCCATCTGGTCGTCTCCCTGAAACCGCACCAAACCGGGTATCTGCAAGGGGAGCTCGAATTGGCCACAAGCTTCAAACCCTCTCCCATCGTCACCCTCGGTTTCAACGCCGTAGGGAAGTAATTCCTAAGGGGTTTCTCCCCTTGTTTTAGCCTCATTCTTCCCAAAATTTCCCCCAAACCATGTCATCCTGAGCGCAGCGAAGGATCTCTCCGGTATTCTGGCGTACGATGCTAGATCCTTCGGTCGCTCCGCTCCCTCAGGATGACAATTCAAGAATAGCCCGGCTAAATCCCTCTTTCATGCCGGAATGAAGGTCCCGCACCGGCTTCATTAATACTCGTTAATCTTCCCCTCTCCACCCCTTTTCCCATCCACTAAAACCCCTCTAACCAAGCCCAGGACGCAACTTTAGAGGTCTCCGGGTTGGAAGTGCCTCTTTCTAGGGGTATGGAGGGTCGGGTGTAGGGAAATTACTGAGTCGACCCGGGGGATTTCCCGATTGTATCAGCCTCGTTTTGAGGGCATATTTGGGTAGTAATTTTAATCAAACAAAAAGGGCTACCAAAATGACCAATACGCTGAGACTGATGACGATAAGCTTCATTCTGACCCTTGCGGGATACCATGCGAACGGGCAGGCGACCCTCTCCGGGGTCAAATACATCAATTCGACGACTGCCGTGGCAGTCGGATCAGCCGGAACGATCCTCCGCTCGAACGACGGTGGAATCACCTGGGCCACGCAGCCAAGCGGCACCTCGACCTATTTGTTCGCCCTTGCTTTCCCAAGCTCAAGCACTGGAACAGTGGTGGGCGGCGATCCGGTCAGCGGCACGCAAACAGTCGTGCATACCGGAAACTCCGGCTCCAGCTGGGGCTCACAATTGACGGGCACAGCCCTCCCCATGATCGGTGTGGGATTTGCGGACGCAAATAACGGGTTCGCGGTAGGGTACGGCGGGCATCTCGTTCATACCAACGACGGCGGCGCAACCTGGCAGAATATTGTCACGGGAGTCCTTTCGACTCTCGATAATGTCGCCTATATCGATGCAAATACCGCCACAGTCGTCGGCGATCTGGGAGTTATCATGAGGACGACGAACGCCGGCGCGACCTGGACTCAGCAGTCGGGCGCGGGCGGAAACGACATCTATGGCGTCTCCTTCACCAGCCTTTCGACGGGAACCTGCGTCGGAGTCAACGGAACGATACTCAGAACGACAGACGGCGGATCTACCTGGGTCAGACAGACGAGCGGCATCACGGGCTACCTGAACGCGGTCTGCTTCGTCGACGCAAACAACGGATGGGCAGTCGGAAACGGCGGGACGATCCTTCACACGAATAACGGCGGCGCAAGCTGGACGAGCCAGAGCCTCGCCATCGCAAACTGGTCTGACGTCTCGTTCATCGATGCGAACAACGGATTGGTGGTCGGCGATCACGGCACCACGATCATCCGGACGGTCAATGGCGGAGCAAGCTGGACACAGCAAACCGTCGGCGGCACACCGCCCCCGCCGCCTGCCGCTCCCGTGCTCGCTTCCCCTGCAAACGGCGCCACGAATCAGTCCGTGGCCCCGACACTCAGCTGGAACGCTTCCTCGGGCGCCACTTCGTACCATCTGCAGGTTTCGACGAGCTCCACCTTCTCGCCGGTCGTCGTGGACCAGAATGGCCTGACCGCAACGTCTTCTTCCGTAAGCGGCCTTTCGAACGGCACAACGTACTACTGGCATGTGAGCGCCTCCAACTCAGGCGGAACATCCGCATACTCAGGCGCATACAGTTTTGCCACAGGCGCGACCACTGGACAACCGGCGTGCTCCGTCAACCCGGCGAGCTACAACTTCGGAACCGTGGCGCTTGGATCGAGCGCCACGACGACCGTGACCGTTACGAATAGCGGTACCGCGACGCTCACCATCAGCAGCATCCAATCGACGGGTTCGAATTTCACCGTCGGAGTTTCCAGCGCCACCCTGGCGCCGGGAGCGAGCCAGACGGTTTCGATTACGTTCACACCCACGACAAAGAACGCCACGGTAAGCGCGAGCATCAACTTTGTGAGCAATGCTCCCAGCTCCCCTTCTGTCGCAGTAACGGGCAAGACCGGGCGCGCGGCCAAAGCCATCACCGAAGCCGCCGGCGCCGAGGTAGGGTCGATTCCGGTAGAGTACTCGGTTTCCCAGAACTATCCGAACCCCTTCAATCCGACCACGACGATCTCCTACGCCCTGCCCGAGCCGAGCGTCGTGCGCCTGAGCGTTTACAACGCCCTTGGCCAGGAAGTCGCCACGCTTGTGGATGGACAGGTTGGGGCGGGCTCCCAGTCGGTCGCGTGGAATGCCTCAAACCGGACCGGTTCGGCGCTTCCCTCCGGAATCTACTTCTACAGGGTGCACGCAACGGCGGTTTCGAGCGGAAAAGAGTTCAGCGAGACGAAGAGAATGATGTTAATGAAATAAGCTCATGGAGAGCCGCTGTACCAAAAGAGGGATAGGCCGAAAGGTCTATCCCTCTTTCATTAAAAAATACTAATCAAGAATCACTTGAGTAAATCGGCCTGGATCGCTATTATGGAAAGTGTTTCAAAATTGAGTCGTCCCACGACCAGTGAATCCGGTCACAATGAACTGGACAACCCCGGGCAACATGATTACATTGGGTCTGTCTATGCTGAGGATCACGATGAGAACGAAGGAGGGCACGAGATGAAAAGAACGATACTGCCTGCGATGGTGGCTGCCATGCTCCTGACGGGAGCACATGGGGTGCACGCACAGGGGAGCTTGTCCGGAGTCCAATTCTGCGGAACATCAATGGCGGTAGCCGTAGGTTCCGGCGGAACGCTCCTTCGCTCGAACGACGGAGGGGTGAACTGGTCTTCCGTCAATAGCGGAGTTAGTTCCTACCTTCTGGCTCTCTCGTTCCCCAGTTCCAGCGTCGGCACGGCGGTGGGCGGGGACCCGATCAACGGCACACAAACCGTTCTTCACACGGCAAATTCGGGTTCAAGCTGGAGTTCCCAGTCCACCGGGAGCACGCAGCCGCTCCTCGGGGTTGGATTTGCGGACGCGAATAACGGGTTCGCAGTCGGTTACAGAGGTACGATACTCCATACGACGAATGGCGGCTCAACGTGGGAAAACCAGGTCACGGGAGTTCTCACTCCTCTTGACAACATCGCCTGCATCGACGCCAACACAGCCACGATCGTGGGTGATCTCGGTGTGATCATGAGAACCACGAACGGGGGCGCAAGCTGGTCTCAGCAGTCGAGCGGGACGGCAAGCGACCTTTACGGAGTCCATTTTACGAGCTCCTCCACCGGGACTGCGGTCGGGATCAACGGAACGATCCTCAGGACGGTCAACGGCGGAGCGACCTGGACCAAACAGACAAGCGGAACGACCAATTACCTGAATGCGGTCTATTTTCGGGATGCGAACAACGGCTGGGCGGTGGGGAATAACGGGGTGATCCTCCATACGACGAACGGGGGGAGCAGCTGGACGGATCAAAGCGTTTTCATCGCGAACTTTTCAGACGTCTCCTTCAAGGACGCGAATACGGGGCTTGTCGTGGGAGATCACGGCAGGACGATTCTCCGTACCACCAATGGGGGCGGCAATTGGACGGTTCAATCGAGTATCAGCGCCGTAGGCGGATCCGATGAGCTTCCCCGGACGATGTCTCTCTACCAGAATTACCCCAATCCCTTCAATCCTACCACCACGATAGGTTTTTCGCTGCAGGAACGGACAATGGTTCGCCTCGTCGTCTATAATACGGTCGGTCAGGAGGTCGCCACTCTATTGAATGGTGAATCCGGACCCGGTTTTGAGTCTGTCAACTGGACCGCTCAGGATGCTGCCGGGAGAGCCCTTCCCTCCGGAGTCTATTTCTACGAGCTACGGGCGGGATCTCCTTCGCAATCGAACGTTGCCCCGGTCGGCATGAAGATGATTCTGTCGAAGTAGAGTAGTTGCCCTCCCAGGGAGGGGGAGGTTCTTTCCCGGTTTGTGGTTACAGCACTTAGTTGAAATAAAACGTTAACTGCGTCACGCCCTGTGGCGCAGCATCGGCCGTCAGGTAAGAATCACCCCCCAGCATTCTCCACCCCCTCATTCAAGTAACAGAACCCCTTCTGGCGTCTCGCAAAATTCCTCGATTTTGAAAGCATTCGAAGGGAGGAATATTAAATTATTTTAATAATTCAATTCGTGCCTTTCCATATCGCCCCGTGTACCCCATTTCTGACCGGGTGACAGTTATCACTGACGCATTGAAGGAGGTGGCGTTCTGGATTAAATTGACGCATGATTGAAACAGAAGTTAACGCGGACATTCAAAAGGAAGCCAAAATGAAGCATTTGATCCTGACAATTGTGATGTTGGTTCTCTTCACGGGCTTTGGAATTGCCCAACCAACGCTATCTGGGGTACAATTCATCGACGCCTCGTCTGCCGTGGCGGTAGGCACCTCCGGGACCGTTGTCCGGTCGAATGACGGAGGAGTGACCTGGTTTACGCAGCAGAGCGGCACAATCCGCTACCTTTTCAGCGTATCCTTCGCAAATTCGAGCGAAGGAACGGCGGTCGGCGGAGACCCGGTGAGCGGAATCCTGACCATCATCCATACTGCGAATTCCGGCTCATCCTGGTCCTCCCAGTCGGCCCCGGTCAGCCAGCCCCTCGTGGCGGTCTCGTTTTGCGACGCAAGTAATGGGTTTGCGGTCGGATATGGGGGCACGATCCTCCACACGGTGAACGGAGGAGCCACCTGGGTTTCCCAGACTACGGGCGTGCTTTCAACCCTCAACGGCGTCGCCTGCATCGATGCGAACACGGCCGTTATCGTCGGAGATTTCGGGGTCATCATGCGAACGACGAACGGAGGGGGGAGCTGGTCACAGTCCTCGAGCGGAACTGCAAACGACCTGTATGGCGTCAGATTCCTTAATTCCACCACCGGATGGGCCGTGGGCCTTCTCGGGACGATCGTCAAAACGACAAACGGCGGCTCCTCCTGGAGCGCGCAGTCGAGCGGCACAACGAATATATTGAATGCGGTCTCGTTTGCGGATGCCAGCAACGGATGGGCAGTCGGTAACGGAGGTGTGATCCTCCATAGCTCAAACGGAGGCAGCAGCTGGTCAAGTCAGAGCCTGGCGATCGCCAATTGGGCGGACGTCTCTTTTATCAGCTCCAGCACCGGCCTTGTGGTGGGTGACCACGGCACCACCATCATTCGCACGGTTAACGGCGGGTCAAGCTGGACAACGCAGACCGTCGGCGGCGGAAATCCGCCCCCGGCTGCGCCGGTCCTCTCATCCCCCTCGAACGGCGCATCGAATCAGGCGACTTCCCTGACACTCTCGTGGAACGCCTCAAGCGGCGCGTCAAGCTACCGCGTCCAGGCCTCGACGAGCTCGTCCTTCAGCACACTCTTTCTGGACGACTCCACGGTCACGACGACGTCGCGCGCAATCGGTTCCATGGCGAACAACACCACCTATTACTGGCGGGTCAACGCGAAGAGCACCAACGGCACCAGCGGATGGTCGAGCGTCTTCAGTTTCACGACTCTGCCCCTCGCTCCGGGAGCCTTCAGCCTCTCATCCCCGTCCAACGGCGCAACGGTGCAGCCGGTGAGCGGAACGCTGTCATGGGGGTCCTCTGCGAACGCGACCGGGTATGATGTCTATCTCGGCACGACGAATCCCCCCACGACGGTGGTGAGCACAAACCAGGCGGGAACCTCTTATTCGTATAGCCTGCTGTCGAACGGAACAACGTACTATTGGAACGTCGTCGCGAAGAACGGCGGCGGCAATACGAGCGCGACAGGCGGGCCCTGGAGTTTTGCGACTGCGGTCGCGGCTCCGGCAGTTCCCGTTCCGTCGTTGCCGGCCAACGGAGCGACGAACCAGCCGACCTCGTTGTCGATGTCGTGGGCCGCGTCGGCGGGAGCCGCCTCGTACCGCGTGCAGGTTTCAACCAGTTCCGCGTTCAGCACGTTCGTGCTGGACGATTCAACGGTCACGGGAACTTCCCGGGCCGTCAGCTCTCTTTCGAACAATTCGACCTACTACTGGCGCGTCAACGCGAAGAACACGGGCGGAACGAGCGGTTGGTCCGCCGTCTGCAACTTCACGACGGTCCCGTTGCTTCCGGCCGTGGTCACCGCGGCCGCCGGCTCCGTCACGACCAGCTCGGCGACGGTGAACGGCACGGTCAACCCGAACGGCGCCTCGACAACGGCATGGTTCGAGTGGGGGACATCGAGCACGCTTTCGACCTTCACCGCCACGACGGCGCAGTCGGTCGGATCCGGCACGAGCGCCTCGGCCGTGAGCGCGAATTTGACGGGATTGAGCTTGAACACAACCTATTACTATCGCGCCGCGGGACAGAATAGCGGCGGCACGCAGAAGGATGTGATCCTGAGTTTCACGACGGGAGCCAACCTGCCGACAGTGACGACAACTTCCGCGAGCTCCGTTACGACCAGCTCGGCGACGATGAACGGCACCGTCAACCCGAACGGCGTCTCGACAACAGGCTGGTTCGAGTGGGGCACGTCGAACACGCTTTCGACCTTCACGGCCACGACGGCGCAGTCGGTCGGCTCCGGCACGAGCGCCTCTCCTGTGAGCGCGAATCTGACGGGATTGAGCGCGAACACGACGTACTACTACCGCGCCGCGGGACAGAATGTCGCAGGCACGCAGAAAGACGCGATCCTGAGTTTCACGACAGGAGCCAATCCGCCGACCGTTACGACCACGGCAGCGAGCTCTGTCACGACGAGCTCGGCGACCATGAACGGCACGGTCAACCCGAACGGCGTTTCAACGACCGGGTGGTTTGAATGGGGGACCTCCAGCACGCTGTCGACGTTCACGTCCACGTCCGCCCAGTCGGTCGGATCAGGCACGACCGCCGCCCCGGCAAGCGCAAACCTGACGGGACTGAGCGCGAACACCACCTACTACTTCCGCGCCGCAGGACAGAATAGCGGCGGGACGCAGAAGGGAACGATATTGAGCTTTACGACGGGCGCGAATTCCCCGTCGGTGACCACGACGGCCGCGAGCTCGGTCACGACGAGTTCCGCGACGATGAACGGGAGCGTGAATCCGAACGGCGCATCGACGACGGCATGGTTTGAGTGGGGTACATCGAGCACGCTTTCGACGTTAACAGCCACGACGGCGCAGTCGGTCGGATCCGGCACGAGCGCCTCGCCCGTAAGCGCGAACCTGACGGGCCTGAACTTGAACACGACCTATTACTACCGCGCCGCGGGACAGAATAGCGGCGGCACACAGAAAGACGCGATCCTGAGCTTCACGACGGGTGCGAATTTGCCCACGGTCACCACGACGGCGGCAAGCTCGGTCACGACGAGTTCGGCCACGATGAACGGCACGGTGAACCCGAACGGCGTTTCGACGACTGCCTGGTTTGAGTGGGGCACCTCGAGCACTCTTTCGGCCTTCACGGCCACGACGGCACAGTCGCTCGGGTCAGGGACGAGCGCCTCTCCTGTGAGCGCGAATCTGACGGCGTTGACCGCAAACACGACCTACTACTATCGAGCCGCGGGACAGAATGTCGCAGGGACGCAGAAGGACGCGATCCTCAGTTTCACGACAGGGGCAAACGCTCCGTCGGTGACCACGACAGCGGCGAGCTCCGTCACGACGAGCTCCGCGACGATGAACGGGAGCGTGAACCCGAACGGCGTTTCAACGACTGCCTGGTTTGAGTGGGGCACATCGAGCACGCTTTCGACCTTCACCTCCACGACGGCACAGTCGGTCGGATCCGGCACGAGCGCCTCGCCCGTAAGCGCGAACCTGACGGGCCTGAGCTTGAACACGACCTATTACTACCGCGTTGCGGGACAGAATAGCGGCGGGACACAAAAAGACGGGATTCTGAGCTTCACGACGGGGGCGAATTTGCCCACGGTCACCACGACGGCGGCAAGCTCGGTCACGACGAGTTCGGCCACGATGAACGGCACCGTGAATCCGAACGGAGTTTCGACCACTGCCTGGTTTGAGTGGGGCACGTCGAGCACGCTTTCGACCTTCACCTCTACGACCGCGCAGTCGGCCGGCTCCGGGACGAGCGCCTCGCCCGTCAGCGCCAGCCTTTCAGCTTTGAGCGCGAACACGACGTATTACTACCGGGTCGCCGGGCAGAACGTTGCGGGAACGCAGAAGGACGCGATCCTGAGCTTCACCACTTCGGCCAATCTGCCGACAGTGGCGACGACGTCGGCGGGCTCCGTCACGGCAAGTTCGGCGACGATGAACGGCACGGTAAATCCGAACGGTGCCGCCACGACGGCATGGTTCGAGTGGGGGACTTCGAGCACGCTTACGACGTTCACGGCCACGACGGCCCAGTCCGCGGGCTCGGGGACGATCGCCTCGCTTGTCAGCGCGAACCTGACGGCGTTGAGCGCGAACACGACGTATTACTACCGCATCGCGGCGCAGAATAGCGGCGGGACGCAGAAGGACGGAATTTTGAGTTTCACCACGAGCGCGAATCCGCCCACCGTGGCGACCGCCGCGGCGGGCTCCGTTACCTCGAGCTCGGCGACGCTCAACGGCACGGTCAACCCCAACGGCGCCCTGACAACGGCATGGTTCGAGTGGGGTACGTCGAGCACGCTCTCGAGCTTCAGCTCCACGAGCGGACAGTCGGTCGGCTCCGGCACGAGCGCCTCCCCTGTGAGCGCGAACCTGACGGGTTTGAGCCTGAACACGACCTACTACTTCCGCGTCGCCGGACAGAACAGCGGCGGAACGCAAAAGGACGCGATCCTCAGCTTCACGACGGGCACAAATCCCCCGTCGGTGACGACGATGGGAGCGAGTTCGGTGACGACGAGTTCGGCGGTCACGAACGGATCGGTGAATCCGAACGGATCCCCGACGATGGCCTGGTTCGAGTGGGGGACTTCAAGCACGCTCTCCAGCTTCACCTCCACTTCGCAGCAGTCGGTGGGTTCGGGCACGACGGCCACACCCGTGAGCGCGAATCTGACGGGCCTGAGCCTCGGCACCACCTATTACTACCGCGCCGCCGGACAGAACAGCGGTGGCACGCAGAAGAACACGATCATGAGCTTCACCACCGGCGTCAATCCGCCCACGGTGGCGACGAGCGCGGCGAGTTCGGTGACAACAAGCTCGGCGACGATGAACGGCACGGTGAATCCGAACGGCGCTGCCGCGACGGCATGGTTCGAATGGGGCACCTCGAGCACCCTCTCGACGTTCACCTCGACGACGGCCCAGTCCGTCGGCTCGGGGACGACCGACGCGTCCGTGAGCGCGAATCTCACTTCACTGAACGCGAACACGACCTACTATTACCGGGTCGCGGGACAGAATAGCGGCGGGACGCAGAGAGACGGAATTCTGAGCTTCACGACGGGCGCGAATCCGCCGGCCGTGGTCACGACGGCGGCCACTTCGGTCACCTCAGGCTCGGCGACGGTCAACGGGACCGTGAACCCGAACGGAGTGTCGACTGTCGCGTGGTTTGAGTGGGGGACTTCGAGCACGCTCTCGACCTACAGCTCCACGAGCGCGCAATCGATGGGTTCGGGGACCAGCGCGTCGCTCGCGAGCGCGAATCTGAACTCTCTGAGCGCGAATACGACCTACTATTACCGCGTCGCGGCGCAGAACGGCGGCGGCACGCAGAAAGACGCGATCCTCAGCTTTACCACGGGCGCGAATCCCCCCACAGTTGCGACCACGGCCGCGGGTTCGGTGACTACGAATTCGGCGACTTTGAACGGAACGGTCAACCCGAACGGAGCCTTGGCGACGGCATGGTTCGAGTGGGGCACATCGAGCACGCTTTCGACGTTCGCGTCCACGAGCGCGCAGTCGGTCGGCTCGGGCACGAGCGACTCGCCCGTGAGCGCGAATCTGACGGGCTTGAGCGTCAACACGACCTACTACTTCCGCGTCGCCGGACAGAACAGCGGCGGAACGCAGAAGGATGCCATCCTGAGCTTTACCACGCTGGATGCTCCTCCGGCGGCGCCTTCGCCTTCATCGCCCGCAAACGGCGCGACGGGCCTGGCGACTTCGCCGACCTTGTCATGGGCCGCATCCGCCGGAGCAAGCTCTTACCGCTGCCAGCTCTCGACCGATCCCGCTTTCGGGACGATGACGGAGGACGATTCGAACCTGACCGCGACGTCGGACGTCGTCGGACCCCTGGCTTTCAACACAACCTACTACTGGCGCGTCAATGCGACGAACGGAGCCGGAACGAGCTCGTGGTCGCTCACCTGTTCGTTCACGACGGCGGGCGGAGCGCCCTCGTTCTCGGTCAACCCGACAAGCCTGAATTTCGGGACAGTGGTGATCGGCACGCCCCTGAAGGATTCGGTCACCGTCAGCAACAGCGGCAGCGGCACGCTGACGATCGACACGATCTACTCGCTCTCGACCAAGTATAAGGTAAGTCCGAGCAACGCGAGCGTGCCCGCCGGCGGAAGCCAGCTCGTGTACGTCACGTTCACACCGACGAACAAGAACGCGGTGACTTCGGCGATCGTCTTCAAGTATAACGGCGCGGGCTCGCCGGACAGCCTCCCGGTAACGGGCAAGGGCGGATCCGCTCCCCGCGTGAGGAAAAATACGACGGTCATCAATTTCGGACCGGTGGCGCCGGGGTCGATGAAGATGGACAGCTTCTCGCTCTATAACGTCACCAGCTCGAACGTCGTGATTTCGAGCGTCGTCTCGACCGACACCGTGTTCAGCGTGACTCCCACATCCGCGACGATCCCTCCGGCGGACAGCCAGTGGTTCGACGTCAGCGCCACGCCGCTCTCCGAGCAGCAGTCGAGCGGATACATCATTGTCAATTACGCCGACGGCTCGACGCCGGATTCGATCTTTGTGCAGACGGACCAGATCTCCGGCGTCAAGATCATCGTCGGCCGGCCGGCTGAGTTCGCATTGAGACAGAACTATCCGAATCCGTTCAACCCGGCGACCACGATCCGGTTCGAGCTCCCCGAAGCGAGCATCGTGACCCTGACCGTCTACAATATCCTCGGCCAGGAGCTCACGAAATTGGCGGACGGCGAGATGGAAGCGGGTGTCAAGACCGTCGTGTGGAATACGTCGGACCAGAACATCGGACAGGTGCCGTCCGGCGTCTACTTCTACCGGCTTTCCGCGAAGGGGTTGCATTCGGGAGTGGAATTCGGCCAGGTCATGAAGATGACGCTGATAAAGTAAGCCTTTCCCGGCGTCGGGAGAATCGGGTGGTTCCGGAAATCCGGGGCCACCCTTTTTTTTGGGAAAGGAGTAAATCGGGTTCGCGTTCGCAAAAAACTTTATCGCGCCAAGGGCTTGATTTTCCTGCTTATAGGAATGCGAATTCTCTAAAGGACACTCACCCGGATGCCATTTCGCAAGGCGAATATTCTCCGTCGCAATTCGCTCATGGATCGGGGCCGCTGCTTCACGAAATACCCGATTTGGCGGCACGTTAAAATTTATTAACGAAAAAGCCCTTGAACCCAAGCATTCCATTGTTTATTTTTCCTAAGGTGGGAGGGGAGTATTTTATTCGTAGGCCGTGCATGGGAAGCCACTACACGGATAACGAGTCTGTACCGGAGTTTGCCCGGAAGTGCGCGGAGCGGTTGTTGTGGAACCGGAAGTAGCAAGCGGAACACCCTTATTGATGAAACCAAGAAAAGACCATATTGCACGCCCATACTCTCAGGACCGGGCTCTCACTCACATGGAGTTGGAGCAGGTCCTCGAGGAACGGACGCAGGCCATCAACGAGCGCGATGAGGCGATGGCCAATCTGCGCGCCGCTCAAACCGAACTGGAATCGCAGGTTCGCGCTAGAACCGCCGAATTGATCAAGGTAAACCAGGCCTTAAAGTCCGAAATCGAACAGCGCCAACGGGTCGAAGAGAGCCTGACGTTTGCGCTTAGCGCGGCCCGTATGGGGGAATGGGACCTGGATCTCGTTCACGACACGTCCCGGCGCTCCTTCCGCCACGACCAGATTTTCGGATACACTTCCCCGCTTGCTCAATGGGGAAGGAAGAGCTTTCTCGAGCATGTCGTTCCCGAGGACCGGAAGGCGGTTGAGCAGGAGTTTCGCCGCGCGATCGAAACGGGAGAACAATTGAACGTCGAGTGCCGGATTCTCTGGCCGGACAAGAGCCTTCACTGGATCATCGCGAGCGGACGTGTTTTTCACGACAGGCGGCAGAAGCC
Organism: Bacteroidota bacterium; assembly: GCA_036522515.1. NCBI lineage: Bacteria > Pseudomonadati > Bacteroidota > Bacteroidota bacterium. The sequence goes on along the minus strand of DATDFQ010000015.1, from coordinate 220,761 downwards.
GGTCCGCATGGCGGGGGTGGTGATGGAAGCCACCCAGTTGAAGCTTGCGGAAGAAAAGCTGCACTTCAGCGACCGGAGATTCCGTTCGCTCATCGAGAACAGCATCGACGCCATCATACTCGTTTCCGCCGACGCAAGGGTTCTCTATACAAGCCCGTCCACCGAGCGGATCCTGGGATACGCTCCCGAGGAGTTCATGGGCAGCGATTCGCTCGGGATGGTGCATCCCGATGACCGTGAGACGGCGGTGGAGCGATTCACGGGACTGATCGCCAGCCCCGGCAAGCCGGTGATGGGGGAAAGCAGGCTCCGCCACAAGGACGGATCGTGGGTCTGGACGGAGAGCATTTCGACCAACCTGCTCGACGAGCCGAGCGTGCGCGCGATCGTCATAAATTTCCGCGACATCAACCTGCGGAAGGCCGCGCAGGGAGAATTGGAGTCGACGAACGAGAGGTTGGAGCACCTCTCCCGCCGGCTGCTCGAGGTGCAGGAGACCGAGCGCCGTTTCATCGCCCGCGAACTGCACGACGAAATAGGCCAGGCCCTCACGGCTCTGAAAATCAATCTGCAGGAGATCCTCAGGAATCCCGATCCCGAGGCGCGCGTTTCCCGGACGCTCGATTGCGTCGGGCTCATCGACCAGACCGTTCTGCAGGTGCGGAATCTCTCGGTCGAGCTGCGCCCTTCGATCCTGGACGATCTTGGGCTCGTCGCCGCGCTTCGCTGGTACCTGGACCGTGTGGCCAAACGCTCGAGTTTTGAGCAACATTACAGCGCAGAGGGAGTGCAGTCCCGCCTTCCGAGCGATCTTGAAACCGCCTGCTTCCGGGTCGCGCAGGAGGCGCTCACGAACATCATTCGCCATGCCGGCGCACATGCCGTGTATGTCAAGCTTGTCCTCACCGACGGATCCCTCCGCCTGACAATCTCGGATGACGGCAAGGGATTCAACGTGCAGGAATCAATGGAAAAGGCGATGCACGGGGCGAGTCTCGGGATCCTGGGAATGCAGGAACGGGTCACTCTTCTCGGGGGCACATTAAATTTCATATCGACAGCCGGAAAAGGCACCGACCTCATTGCTGATTTCCCACTCAAATAGGGCGAGCCAGGAAAGCCCGGCGGCTTCAAGCCGCCCGGCGACGGCAACGCTGCGTATCTTGCTGGCCGACGATCATTCGTTGGTGCGCTCCGGGCTTCGCTCGCTCCTCGGCGAGCTGACGGGCGTGGAGGTTGTCGGCGAGGCGAGCAACGGGAGGGAAGCGCTGGACCTGATCCGCTCCCTGCAGCCCGACATCGTGATCATGGATATCTCCATGAAGGAATTGAACGGGTTGGAGGCCCTTACCCGCGCGTCGAAGGAATTCCCGCACGTGAAGATCATCATTCTCACCATGCACGCGGACAACGATTACGTGATGAGGGCTCTGGAATTAGGGGCGAAGGGATATCTTCTCAAGGACTCTCTCACATCCGAGCTCGAGCTTGCCGTCCGCTCTGTCGCGCAGGGTCAAAAGTACCTGAGCCCCCGGGTCTCGAAGGATGTGCTCGACAGCTACGCCAGGGGGGAACGGAGCGCTCCCGAGGAACTGACCTCCCGCCAGCGCGAGATCCTCCAGTTGATCATGGAGGGCGCCACCACCAAGGAGATCGCGGCTCAGTTGGGCCTCAGCCCGAAAACCGTCGAGGCGCACCGCGCTCAGATCCTCGAGCGCTTAAAAATCCGGGACATACCGAACCTGGTTCTCTACGCCATCCGCAAGGGTATCCTCGATCCGCATTCGTAGCATTCCCGCAGCGTTTCCCCAGCCGAATTTGTCATCCTGAGCGCAGCGAAGGATCTCGATCCATTAGGGGGAGATTCTTCGCTTCACTTCGTTTCGCTCAGAATGACACCAGTCGCGCCGCTCCCTCAGGATGACACCGTAGAAGTAATTCAGCCTCGACTCGTTTTCATCTGTGGTACGAGATTTCACTCCTTCTCCACCTGACCCGATTTACTCATTTGAAATCTTTCATTGTGTTTCGGGTCACTTCGGCTTTATCCTAATCTGTATTAATTAGCGAACAAGTAGTTTCCCGCGAGTAAGTCGCGCGTGGGAGAGGAAGCGGCGCCAGGAGGGAGGTTCGGTTCTCTCGATGCTCTCTTAACCAATAAGTGAAGAGCCAGACGGAAATAGGGCATTATCCCCATCTCTCTAGGTGTTTTCCTTATTGTTTAAGCCTCGATGTGAGGCTATCTTATGGAAGTCAATTTAAGTTCCATAAGAGAGCCAGACATGACCGAGCAAGTTACAATCAGTGCAACACAAAAGAAAGCCGAAAGTGGCAATCTCCGGCAGGTGTCTCAAACACCCGACCTTCGCACCGGCAAAAGCGTGCGGATCTTCCTGGTGGATGACAACGCCGATTTCCTGCTGGGCGCCACGAGATTTCTTTCGCTAACACCGCACTTTCAGGTTGTGGGGACGGCGACCTCGGGGAGGTTCGCGCTTGACCAAATACCTCAGCTCAATCCCGACCTGGTCATCATGGATATGGTCATGCCGGGAATGAACGGAATCGAGGCGGCCAGGATTATCAAGTCACAGTCTGCCTCCATTCGTGTAATCCTCACGAGTTTCCAGGAGGGGCGGGAGTATCAGCTCAGCGCGGAAGCTGTCGGCGCTGACGCATTCCTCTCGAAATCGGGGTTCGGAGAACATGTCAACATGTTCATCGACAGCCTCTTTCACTCGCCAAAGGCGGCGTGAAGGAGGAAATGACCGCGAAACAAGATAACGGGAGTCTTGTAACATCAATTCATTGGAAGGGGCATATAATGAAGTTTCTTTTCCTGTTGGCAGCGTTGGGAGTGTTCATGGTCAACCCGTCGTTTGGACAGCCCACATTGTCCGGTGTAAAGTTTATCAATTCAACGACCGCAGCCGCGGTCGGATCAGCGGGGACGATTCTCCGCTCGAATGACGGCGGAGTATCCTGGTTCACGCAACCGAGCGGGACCTCGACGTACCTCTTCGCTCTCGCGTACCCGACGGCGACGACCGGAACCGTGGTAGGCGGCGATCCCGTCAGCGGCCTTCAGGCCGTATTTCACACGGCAAATTCGGGTTCGAGCTGGGCATCCCAGCTCACGGGGCTTACCCTCCCGATGCTCGGAGTTTCGTTTTCGGACGCGAATAACGGATTCGCGGTAGGATACGGCGGACATCTCGTCCACACGACCAACGGCGGGGCAACCTGGACGAGCATCGTCACGGGCGTCCTCTCGACGCTCGATAACGTCGCCTGCATCGACGCCAACACCGCAACGGTCGTCGGAGATTACGGGGTCATCATGCGGACCGTCAACGGCGGCGCGACCTGGACACAGCAAACCGGCGCCGGTGGAAACGATTTGTATGGGGTTTGCTTTACAAGCGCTTCGACCGGGACCGCGGTGGGCGTGAACGGCACGATCATCAGGACCGTGGATGGCGGGTCGACCTGGACGAGACAGACGAGCGGTACGACCAATTTTCTGAACGCAGTCTCTTTCGTCGACGCGAATAACGGCTGGGCTGTCGGAAACGCCGGCGTGATCCTTCACACGAATAACGGAGGAAGCAGCTGGAGCAGCCAGAGCCTCGCCATCGCAAACTGGTCGGACGTCTCCTTCATCGATGCGAACACGGGACTGGTGGTGGGCGACCACGGCACCACGATCATCCGTACGGTAAACGGCGGAGCAAGCTGGACGCAGCAAACTGTCGGAAGTCCGCCTCCCCCGCCTCCCCCGGCCCCGCTTCTTGCCTCGCCTGCGAGCGGATCCAGCGGTCAGCCGACGGCGTTGACCCTCTCCTGGAACGCATCTTCGGGCGCCACTTCGTATCATGTGCAGGTTTCGACCAGCTCCACGTTTTCCCCTCTCGTCGCGGATCAAAGCGGTGTGACTTCAACTTCCTACTCGATCAGCGGACTACAGAACGGGACGACATACTACTGGCAGGTCAATGCGTCGAATGCGAACGGTACCAGCGCCTATTCCTCGGCCTGGAATTTCGCGACAGCGGCAAGCCTGCCGCCCCCGCCGGCAGCGCCGGTACTCGCCTCGCCCGCGAGCGGTTCCACGGGCCAGCCGACAGCCTTGACGCTCAGCTGGAACGCATCTTCCGGCGCGACATCGTATCACCTGCAGGTTTCGACGAGCTCCAGCTTTTCGCCCCTCACCGTGGATCAGAACGGTCTGACCGGGACATCCTATTCGGTGAGCGGACTTGCCAACAGCACGACCTATTACTGGCGGGCCAGCGCTTCGAATTCAGGCGGAACGAGCGCGTATTCCACGGCCTGGAATTACACGACCACGGCAAGCCTGCCCCCGCCTCCTGCGGCGCCGGTGCTCGCTTCGCCGGCAAGCGGCTCGGCAAGCCAGCCGACTGCGTTAACGCTCAGCTGGAACGCATCTTCCGGCGCGACTTCGTATCACCTGCAGGTTTCGACGAGCTCCAGCTTCTCTCCCCTCACAGTGGATCAAACCGCTTTGACCGGGACTTCCTATTCGGTGAGCGGATTGGCAAATAGCACGACCTATTACTGGCGTGCCAGCGCCGCGAATTCAGGCGGCGCCAGCGCCTATTCCTCGGCCTGGACCTTTACGACGGCCCCCCCGGCGGTTCAACCCCCGGCGGCGCCGACTCTCTCCGCTCCGGCGTACGGTTCCACCGGCCAGCCGACGGCTCTATCGCTCTCCTGGTATGCCTCCTCCGGCGCGACATCCTATCACTTGCAGGTTTCAACCAGCTCCAGCTTCTCGCCCCTTACCGTGGATCAGAACGGCCTGACAGCGACATCCTACTCGGTGAGCGGGCTCTCGAACAGCACTGTCTACTACTGGCAGGTAAGCGCTTCAAATTCAGGCGGGACGAGCGCCTACTCCGGCGTCTGGAACTTCACGACGACTGCCGCCGCAGTGCAGCCGCCCGCGGCCCCGGGCCTTGCCGCCCCCGCGAACGGGTCGACGAACGAGCCGACCTCCTTTGCGCTGAGCTGGAACGCCTCGTCGGGAGCGACGTCCTATCGTTTGCAGCTTTCCACCAGCTCGACCTATTCCACGCTGGCCGTGGATCAAAGCGGGCTCACCTCGACCTCCTCCACCGTCAGCGGATTGGCGAACAGCACGACCTACTACTGGCGGGTGAACGCGTCGAATTCGGGGGGCACGAGCGCCTGGTCGGGTTCATGGAACTGCACGACGATCGCAGCCGCTCCTCCCGCGCCCATCCTTGCGGCTCCCGGAAACGGCTCGTCGAATCAACCGACGTCGTTAACGTTCAGCTGGAACGCTTCTTCCGGCGCGTCGTCATATCATTTGCAGGCTTCGAAGAATTCCGCTTTTTCGACTCTCGATGTTGACCAGAACGGCTTGACGGGAACCTCCTCCGCCGTGAGCGGCCTCTCGATGAACACGACCTACTACTGGAGGGTCTCCGCGTCGAACGCCGGCGGCACGAGCGCGTACTCGAGCATGGCCAATTTTGCCACCCTCGCGGGAGCCCCCTCGTTCTCCGTCACTCCGGCCAGCTACGACTTCGGGGGGGTCGCGATTGGAGCGAGCGCCACGACCACGGTGGTCGTCACCAACGGCGGGACAGCCACGCTGACGATCAGCAGCATCCAGTCCAACTCGTCTGTCTACACGGTCGGCTCTTCCAGCGCCTCGATCGCGCCGGGGGCCAGCCAGTCGATCCCCATCACGTTCAAGCCGACGGCGAAGAACACGACCGTGAACGCAAGCATCAGCTTTTCCCATAACGCGCCGAATTCTCCCGGAGTCGTCACCGTCACGGGCAAGAACGGCGGAGGAAAATATGTGATCATCTCCTCGCCTTCAAGCATTGCCGGTCCTCTTCCGGGTGAATCCTCCATCGCCCAGAACTACCCGAATCCCTTCAACCCGACCACGACGATCACCTACGCGCTGACCGAGCCGAGCATCGTGAGGCTGAGCGTGTACAACGTTCTCGGGCAGGAAGTCGCGACTCTCGTGGACGGAGCGGTCGGAGCCGGGAACCAGTCTGTCCTCTGGAATTCGTCAAACAGGACGGGGGCGGCGTTGCCGTCCGGCATCTACTTCTACCGGGTCCGGGCGACATCGCTCGCGACGGGGAAGGAGTTTACCAGCGAAACCAGGAGGATGATTCTGATGAAGTAAGCTGACTCCGTCAGCAAGGAATTGAAAAGGGATGGGCCTCCGGGCCCGTCCCTTTTTTTGTGCAATCGCTTTGCGGGGCGCGTTACTCCGTTGCGTCGCACCCCTTCATTTTCTTGAATCGATCGAGCACCGGCGGAAGATTCTCCTTGAGAGTGCGCTTGGGGATAAGCCCGTCCAGGTTCATCTGATGCGCGATCTCCTTGAAGATCCCCTCCTCATGGATCGTCACAAAGACGATTTTCGAATCCGGGGAGATCCTCTTGATGACCTGGACCGCCTCCGGCCCGGCGATCCCCGGCATCGAGATATCCATCAGAATGAGATCGGGCCTCAGGGATTGAGCCAGATTGATGGCGCGTATTCCGTTCCCCGCCTCTCCGACCACGTCGATGTTCCTCTGGCTTTCCAGAAAAGAGCGCAGGTCCGACCGGAACGTGTCGTTATCGTCCGCGATGAGGATCCGCAACGCCCCCGGAGGAGGCTGAAGCTGGCTTTCCAAAGAGGTCATATCGGTGTCGGTGATCATCTCTGCTCTTCGGGACATCTGCTCGTGTTTCCATTCCGGGGGAGAGAGGGGGTACGCACCCGGTCTCGGGCGGCGTGGGGGGAGCGCATCGACGGCGCGTCCACGTCAGCGGGGAGATCTACGCCACCTGTCTATAAAAGTATAAACATTTATGCAGGCTTTGTCAATCGGGTAATCCACGTAGTTCTCCGGTTTACCCTCCCCCGCGCTAAAATTCCATGCCGGAAGGAATAAATCGCCGATCTCGTGGGGTTTTCCGTGGCCTCCGGTGGAAGCGCGACCGCCGGGCGATTGGATGTAGCGCAAATATTCGGTACATTCCCCGACCTACGTATCACGCATCCATCATCAGAGGAGATTTCATGAACGTTCTTCGCCAACTTTGCTGCATTCTCTTCGTCGCCCTGACAGCCGCCTGCGCGACGCGCGCTTATTCGAATACCCCGGGAACACACCGGCTCGACGCCCCGCGGAACTTCTCTTCCAGGACGGCCGGCTCCGGAACCGGCGCTCAGCCATTTCAGGTCAGGAATGGCACAATTTCATTCAGTCCGAGCCAGCTGCCCGGTTTACCTCCGGGGATCAGGAGTACGTCAGGCGCCTCAACTTTCGTCAGGACGTCGCAGCTCCATGAGACCTGGGACACGACCGGAAGCGTGTGGAAAAGCAAGAACAGGCATACTTTTACCCTCGATGGAAGCGGCCACACGACTGTGGACCTTGCGGAGAGCTGGAACGGAAGCGCGTGGGTGAACAATTCGCAAACACTCTACACCTACGACGGGAGCGGGAACCAGACGGAATATCTCTTCCAGTCCTGGAATGGCTCGGCGTGGACCAACGTTTCCCGGTACGACTACACCTGGGACGGCAGCGGACATGTGACATCGTATGCGTACCAGACCTGGAACGGGACGGCATGGGTCAGTGCCATCAGGTTCCTTTACACCTACGACGGGAACGGCAACCCGACCCAATATGAATACGACAGCTGGAACGGGACCGCCTGGGCGGGTATCTTCAGGTATGTTTTCACCTATAACGGAACTGTTCTCGCGAACTATCTCTATCAAACTTGGAACGGATCTGCGTGGGCGGACCTCAACCTGTACACGTTCGCGTACGACGGGCTCAGCCGCGATACGGCAACCGTGACGCAGGTATGGTCCGCGGGCATGTGGATGAATGTCAACAGGCTCGCGAGCACGTATGATGTCGCCGGCAACCTGGCCACGGAGACCTCCCAGAACTGGGCCGGGGCTTCCTGGACGAATGTGAACCGGTTTTCGTATACGTACGACGGGAGCCACAACAACACCGAAGACTTGTACCAAACCTGGAACGGGTCGGCCTGGGTGAACGTGAACAGATACGCCTTCACGTTCGACGGATCGAGCCACGAGACCGAAGAAGTCGACCAGTCGTGGAACGGCACTTCATGGGGGAACGATTACCGCTCCGTCTGGGTCTACGACGGGAGCGGGCACCTGACGCAATCCATGGATCAAACCTGGGATGGATCCGCATGGTCGAACGGGGATCAAGCGCTTTACACGTACGACGGGAACGGGAACCGGACCGTGGAAGTCGACCAGACATGGAACGGCACCGCGTGGATGAACACCCACCGTTATACCACCACCTGGCAGCAGGTTGTCTCCGCGGTTCACGAGGGAAATAACGCGCCGGGAACCTTCAGGCTCTCCGCGAATTACCCCAATCCGTTCAATCCGGAGACCAGGATTTACTTCTCGATTCCAACCGAGGAATACGTCTCGTTAACCGTTCATGATATTATCGGGCGCCAGGTTGCAACGCTCGTCGGGGAGCGGAAGGTGCGGGGCGATTATTCGGTGACATGGAAAGCCGACGGCCAGCCGACCGGCGTCTACTTCTACCGGATCACCGCAGGCGGGCAGGTTCAGACGAGGAAGATGGTGTTGATGAGGTAAGTTCTCCAACGCTCCGATCTGGATTTGAGACCCCGGCTTTGTGCGGCCGGGGTCTTTTTTTGCGCGTCGGCTCCGCCGGGTTTCGGTAGGCGCGACCTTTAGGTCGCGTGCCGTTTAACGCAGGCTAAAGCCCGCGGCTACCAAGCCCGAATCATCGGTCGCGCAACGACCAGGCCCGAGGATTCGGTAGCCGCGACCTTCAGGTCGCGGGCCTTTCGCTGCGGCGAAAAAGCGTACCCCACGCTCTCATTCCTTGATTATTCCACAAGTTTTGACTATCTTTTGTGCGCTCAATCCCCCGAAGGCCTTTCATGCGACCCCCGGCGCCGCGGGGGAGCGCGCATGAGCGGCAGGATTCGATGGTGTCCATAGTTCAGTTTGGTTAGAACGCCAGGTTGTGGCCCTGGAGGTCGTGGGTTCAAGTCCCACTGGACACCCAAGGCGGTTTTTCCGGAATATCGGACCGGAATATTTGGAAAAGAGCGAACACGTCTCACGAAGTCCGGGTCTGAGCGATTGAGTGTTCCCTTCCGTTCTCGGACTCGCCCCCATCGTCTAGAGGCCTAGGACACGAGCTTTTCAAGCTTGTAACACCGGTTCGAATCCGGTTGGGGGCACGATCATCCCGTCCCTGGCGCATGTGAAATGAAGCTGAGACCACTCCATATCGTATGAGAGCCATCATTCCCGTCGCGGGCTTCGGCAGCCGGCTCCGGCCGCACACGTTCACGCTCCCGAAGGTGTTGCTGAACGTCGCCGGCAAACCGATCATCGGGCACATTCTCGATCAGATCATCGCGGCGGGCTTCGACGAAGCCACCTTCATCGTGGGCTACCTCGGAGACATGGTTCGCGACTATGTGAAGTCCCAGTACCGGATCAAAGTCGACTTCGTCGATCAGGACGAGCGGAGGGGCCTGGCGCACGCCGTCTACCTCGCAAAAGACGGGTTCTCATCGGGGCCGTTCCTGATCATCCTCGGGGACACGATCTTTGACGTCGACCTGAAGCCCATCATGTCCGGCACATACACCTCGATCGGAGTGAAGGAGGTGGAAGACCCCCGCCGGTTCGGCATCGCGGAGCTGAAGGACGGGTTTGTGACGAAGCTGACCGAGAAGCCGGAGCACCCCGTGAGCAATCACGCGATCGTCGGGCTCTACTGGATCGACAAGCCCCGTCTCCTGCAGGAGTGCATCGAGGAGCTGATGGCGGCGGACCGGAAGACGAAAGGGGAATTCCAGCTCACCGACGCGCTTCAATTGATGATCGAGCACGGCGAGAAGATACGGACGTTTCCCGTCGAGGGGTGGTACGACTGCGGGAAGCCGGAAACCCTGCTGGCCACGAACAGGCATCTGCTCGGGAAACAGCCCCCGCCCGCCGCCAGGGACGGCGTCGTGATCGTTCCCCCGGTCTACATTTCCCCGAAGGCCAAAATCGTTCACTCCGTCGTCGGGCCGTTTGCCACGGTCGCCGACGGCGCGGCGGTGACCGAATCGATCGTAAGAAACTCCATCATCGGCGAAGGGGCCGAAGTGAACAAATCGCTCCTCGAAGGCTCGATCGTCGGGATCAACGCGGTCGTGCGCGGAACCTTCAATCGCATCAATATCGGAGACTCCTCCGAAATCGACTTTCATTAACCGAAGGGCACCACATGTCTCATCTCTTCACTTCCGAATCGGTCTCCGAGGGGCATCCGGACAAGATTTGCGACCAGATCTCCGACGCGGTCCTGGACGCGCTGCTGGCCGAGGATCCGATGTCCCGCGTGGCATGCGAGACGTTTGTGACCACCGGCCTGGTCCTGATCGGCGGCGAGATCACGACCAAGGCGTACGTGGAGTTTCAGACGCTCGCCCGCAGCGTCATCCGGGAGATCGGGTATACGAAGGCGGAGTACAAGTTCGACGCCGACTCCTGTTCCGTCATCTCGACCGTGCACCAGCAGTCGCCCGACATCGCGATGGGCGTGAACAAGGGCGGCGCGGGCGATCAGGGGATGATGTTCGGATACGCGTGCAACGAAACTCCGGAATACATGCCGATGCCGATCATGTTCGCGCATAAGATCGTCAAGCGCCTCTCCGAGATCAGGAAATCCGAACGGAACGGCCTCATGTCCTACCTCCGGCCCGACGCGAAATCCCAGGTCACCGTCGAATACGAGGGGAGGACCCCCCGCCGGATCCACACGGTGGTCGTCTCGACCCAGCACGACGGCGACGTCTCCCAGAAGCGGATCAGGGAAGATATCATCAGGCATGCGGTGCGGGACGTTCTCCCGGAGGAGCTGATCGACAAGAATACGATTTTTCACGTGAACCCGACGGGGCGGTTTGAAATCGGCGGCCCCCACGGCGACAGCGGCCTGACGGGCCGCAAGATCATCGTCGACACGTACGGGGGGCGGGCGCCCCACGGGGGAGGAGCGTTTTCCGGAAAAGACCCCTCGAAGGTCGACCGGAGCGCGGCATACGCCATCCGCCACATCGCGAAGAACCTTGTCGCGGCGGGTCTCGCCGACGAATGCATGATCCAGATCGCCTATGCGATCGGAATTCCGGAGCCGGTCTCCATCCACGTCAACACCTACGGAACCGGAAAGCTGCCTGACAACGGCATCGCCAAGATCATCATGAAAGAAATAGACCTGTCGCCCGCCAGCATCATCAAGCGGCTCAACCTGCGCCGACCGATCTACCGCAAGACCGCCGCCTACGGGCACTTCGGGCGCACCGGCAGGGAGTTTCCCTGGGAGCAGCTCGACCTGGTGAAAACTCTGCGCAAAGCCCTCCGCTGATAATTACACGCATCATCTTCCACTCATAACCGGGAATAGCATGGATTATAAGAAAGGTCAATTCAAAGTTGCAGATCTGAAGCTGGCAGCCGAAGGGAGGCGCCTGGTCGCATGGGCGGAATCCAGGATGCCTGTGCTGATGGCGCTCAGGGCACAGTACAAGAAAACAAAACCGCTGAAGGGCTACCGCATCGCCGGATGCCTTCACGTGACGAAGGAAACGGCGGTGCTCGTCAGGACATTCGTGGACGCCGGGGCGGAGGTGAGCTGGAGCGGATGCAACCCCCTCTCCACGCAGGACGCGGTGGCCGCGGCGCTCGCCGCCGACGGGGTATCCATCTTCGCCTGGCACGGCATGTCCGTAAAGGATTTTTACTGGTGCATCGAAGAGACGCTGAAGATCAAGCCGAACCTGACTCTCGACGACGGCGCCGACCTGATCTTCACGATCCACAACAAGCATCCGGAATTCGCGGGCAAATATGTCATCGGCGGCACGGAAGAGACGACCACCGGCGTCCACCGCCTCCGCGCGATGGCGAACGACGGCGCGCTCAAATATCCCGTCATGGCGGTGAACGACGCGGAGACGAAATGGGATTTCGACAACGTCTACGGAACGGGGCAGTCGACGCTCGACGGGATTCTCCGGGCGACGAGCGTGCTTCTTGCCGGCAAGAACGTCGTCGTCGCGGGGTACGGGCACTGCGGCAGGGGAGTGGCCTCGCGTGCGAAGGGGCTCGGCGCAAACGTCATCATCACGGAGGTGAAACCGACCGCGGCGCTGAAGGCGACGCTCGACGGCATCCGGGTGATGCCGATGGATCAGGCGGCCCGCATCGGCGACATTTTCATCACCGCCACCGGGGTGAAGGACATCGTCGTCGACCGGCATTTCAAGTCGATGAAGGACGGAGCCATCGTCTGCAACACGGGGCACTACGACTGCGAGGTGAACCTGGCGCATCTGAAGAAGCTCTCGAAATCGGTCAGGGAAATACGGCCGAACAACGAAGAATACCTCCTCAAAAACGGCAGGCGGATCTACGTGCTCGCGAAGGGACGGCTGGTGAACCTCGCGGCCGCCGAAGGGCATCCGTCGGAAGTGATGGACATGTCGTTCGCCAATCAGTTCATGGCCCAGCTTCGGCTCGTGAGCCTGCACAAGCAGGGGAAAAAGCTGAAGAACCAGGTCTACGATATTCCCGCCGAGCAGGACCAGGAAATCGCGGTGGTGAAGCTGAGGACCATGGGGCACAGCATCGACAAACTCACTGCGGAGCAGAAGCGGTACGCGGAGGATTACAGCTCGGGCACCTGATCTGCATGATCGCCGTGGTTCTTCCGAAGGGTGATCTGACGATCACCCTTCTTTTTTTCTGCCCGGCGGCACTGCCCTTCGCACGGGAAAGCTCACTTTGCGATCATTCCCCGGAGGTCGTCCTGGCGCTCGCGGATCAGGGCGAGGGCGGAGTTTTTCGCCAGGCTCCACGTGCGCCAGTCTTCCTGCTCGCGGCGGAGGCATTCCTCGAGAAGGTACCGGGCGATGACTTTGCGATCCTCAGTCTTGTAGGAAGGGAGGGCCTGAATCATCTCCGGCACGGCGTCGAGGCTGAGCGAGGTGAGATACTTCGGATCGAACCGCTTTCCTTCCGACGACCGCGCCGAATTGATGCGAACGATGAGACTGTCGGGGTTTGCCAGGTGGAGGCAAAGGAGCGCCGCGAATCCCAGGAGAACGGCGCCCGTCGTGAACCGCTCGCGCCGCCCGCGAAGGACGGTCAGGCAGAACCATGCGAGGACGGCTGCGAGCCAGGCCATGAAGACGCCCGCGTAGATCCGCTGCTCCGTGACGCCGAACTCACGCCCGTAGAGGACGAGGCGATGAGCCGCCGAAGCCATCACCACGAGCACAAGGAGGATGAGCAGCGCCGCCATCCACCGGAAGATCGATTCGTGGGACGGCCGCTCCTTCCGCAAGAGCCAGTGGCCGCCCAGGAGGAGGGGGAGCGTGAGCGCGCCGGCGGCAATGAGTTCGAAGAAGCCCCGCCGCGCGTACTCCGCCAGCGTCAGATCGGGCGTGGACGACACCACATGCGCGCCGCCGAAGAGATACCCCATCTGCACGATCACGAACGTCAGGAAGAGGAGATTGAGCGAGCCGAGGACAAGCGCCACTTCGGTGATCCCGAGCGATGCGCGGGCGGGCATGGCAAAGGACTCGATCCGGAGCTCCGACCGCACGAAGACCCTCCGCAGGTAGCCTGCCGCGATCCAGGAGAAAAATCCCGTAAAAAAGAGGTGGAGGAAAAGGGAAGCCAGATCGATATCGAAGATCGTGTTGATAAAGTTCTCGAATGCCGCATCGGCGGAGACGAAGAGGGCTCCGAACACGACAAGGATCGGGAGCGCGATCGCCAGGCCGCGGGCGAGGGAGAAGAGACGCGCTGAGCGGGCGGTTTGCCCGATGCCGCTCCAGTCGATGTCCCGGGCGAGAAGGAAAATGGGCCCCACGAAACAGCTGAGGCCGATCGCCACAAGCTCGAACAGGTACTCCATAAAGCTCAGCACCCGCAGAGTCGGTCCTGGGCGGCCGGCGCTGAGGAGGGCCAGCGCCCCGGCGATTCCGGCGACGTTCAGAAGCTTCAGGGGGATGGAATCATGCCAGGCGAAAAGCAGGGCGAACCCTGCGACGACTCCCGGGAGCCACCGGCGCCGGGCGGCGCCCCCGGACCCTGGGAGCGAGAGCCAGAGGATAAGCGCGAGCAATCCCGCCCAGATCGCTGCATTGAGTCCCCACGGCCCGGCGCGAAGGAGCTGGTCTCCCAGCAGGCCGAGGACAAGCGCCGCAGCGGCGATGAGTTTTCCGGGTTTGACCTGTTCCTCTGTCACGGCCGTTCCTCTCTCTATTCGTGGGCGTTCCTGATCAGCTGCTCGAGGGCGTCGAGATGTACGCCGAACGCCCGCCTCCCCATGGCCGTCGCCACATACGTGGTGAGCGGTTTCTTTCCCTTAAACTCCTTCCGCACGGCGACGTAGCGGTTTTTTTCAAGCGCCGTCATGTGGGTCGAGAGATTCCCGTCCGTCAGGTTCAGCATCAGCTTCATCGCGTTGAACTCGACGGATTCGTTCACCACGAGAATCGACATGATCGCAAGCCTGGTGCGATTCTCGAACATCCTGTTGAAATGTTCCAGAATCTCTTTCACTTCTCGTACTTCACGTACATGAGAATGCCGTACACGATGTGCAGGGCGCCAAAACCCGCCGCCCACAGAAGGAGCCATGCATCGGCAAAAAACAGGCCGGTCAGGCCGAGCACGATTTCGGCGATGCCGAGATATTGAATCTCGCGCACCGTGTACTTCGAGCAGTTCAGGAGCGCAAGCCCGTAAAAAACGAGGGTAAACGGCCCGATGCCCATGACCCATCCCCGGCTCCATGCCGCGAGGCACACGACCCCGCCCGCGGCCAGGGGGATTAGGAGGGCGGCGAGCAGGTATTTCGTCATTCCCGACCAGACGGGGTGGCCGATCTTCTTCGCCATTCGCGTGGTGAAGAAGATCGCGAGGCCGATCGCCGCGATCAGGACGATCCCCGCGTCGCATGCGAGGAAGAGAGCGGTTTCGGCGCTCCCGCCCCGGCCCTCCGGAAGACCGAGTTTCCAATATGCCGCCGCCGCTCCCGCCAGGGCCGCCGCGCCCGCGCTCACTCCCGCCAATCCGCTCAGTGAGAGGAACTTTGAGGACCGCTCCATCATCGTCCGGATTTCAGAAAGATCTTTCAGGGGGCCATCGATCTGGTTCATGCGATTCAACCTCGCCGTCTATGCGTTATTACTTGGAATTAGAGAGTACTTTGTAGTACAAAGTTAATGAACCGATTCATCAAAGTCAAGTGTATTCGGGAAGGGGGAGCGTCCACCGATGCCTCGGGTTTGGTAGCCGCAGGCTTTAGCCTGCGTTAAACGTCACGCGAAACTCACCCCGAAACGCCGGGCTTGTCGCTCCTGAGGATTTTCTTGTGCACTTCGTCGTGGCCTTCGATCGGCTCGAGATGGCTGATGATCTCCAGGCGGTTCGGAAACGCCTTGTGCATCGCCTCCTCGATCAGGGTGGCGCGCTCGTGGGCCTTGGCGATCGTGAGGTCGTCGGGGAAGAGAAGGTGGAACTCGACCAGAAGCCGGTTTCCGGCGTTCCGGTACCGCAAGCCGTGGAACTCGATCTGAAGCCGCGCAGTCTCGATCTGGAGGATTGATTTCAGGTCCTTCTCCGTCTCCGGATCGATTTCGTCCATCAGCCCCTTGATCGAGCGCCGGAGGAGGTTCCCGCCGGTCCAGAGGATGTTCGCCCCCACGATGATCGCGAGAATCGGGTCGAAGGGGAGCCAGCCCGTCGCGAGCACCAGGAGGAGGCCGACGATCACGCCGAGGCTCGTCCAGCTGTCGGTGAGGACATGCTTGCCGTTCGCCTCGAGAACGATGGAGTTGTGCTTTTTCCCCTGCCGGACCAGGTACCAGCCCAGACCTCCGTTGACCGCTGTCGCGACGACGATAAAGAGGGTTCCGGTGTCGAGATTCCGGATCGAGAGGCCGGTCAACCATTCGTGCACCGCCTCATAGATGATGTAAAGCGCAGCAAGGACGATCATGAGGCCTTCGAAGCCCGCCGAGAAAAATCCGATGCGGTCGTGCCCGTAGGGATGCGCCTCGTCGGCGGGCTTCATGCTCAGCATCAGGCTGTAAGCCGCGAACGAGACGGCGATGACGTGGACCACCGACTCCGCGGCGTCGGAGAGGATCGCGGTCGAGCCCGTGATCACGTAGGCGTACATCTTGATGACCAGCATGAAGAATCCGATGAGGAGCGAGAGGCGCATCGCGGACTTCATCTGCCTGATGTCGCCGGACGAGTACGGGGCCGGGCGTTCGAGGGCCTCGTCCATCCCAACCCCGGATACCCTGATCTTTTCTGTCTGGTTCGCGCTCATTTATGAACCCCGAGGGGATGCTCGAGCAACCGCGAGACGACCGCGGGGTCCGAGGAGGGAAGCTGGCAGGCGTAGTTCTCGCAGATGTACGCCGTCGCCTTCCCCGGCTCCGGTTTGATCCCCGAGATGAAGGGAAGGTAGGAGGCGAGTTCCCGTTGATCCGTTCCCCCGTCCGCGAGCAGGAGAACCCGGACCGGCACAAAATGCGAATGAACTTCGGCGAGCAGGCGCTTCGTTTCCTCTCCGCCCCAGTCTCCCGCGATCACGATTTCCTTCGGGGTCGCGAGGCTCCAATCGAGCGCAACGAGCATCTCGGGCAGGGCTTCGGGCGTGGCGCGGATCCTCGCTCCGAACGCCGCGATCGTCTTCTCGGCCCTCGAGCGCAAATCCTTGCTGTCGGTCATCTGCGCCAGACGAAGGAGGTTGAGCGCCGCGATCGAGTTTCCGGAGGGCTCCGCGCCGTCATAATCCTCCCTGGTCCGGATCAGGACCGTCGGATCCTTACCCGAGCCGTCGAAATAGCCCCCGCGGTCGGAGTCCCAGAAAAGCTCGTTCTGCTTGTCCGTGAGCGTGATCGCTGACCTGAACCATCGCATGTCGAAGGATGCTTCATACAGGTCGAGCAGTCCTCTGACAAGAAAAGCGTAGTCCTGCAGTGTTCCCTCGAACCGCGCCTCCCCGTCGCGGTAGCGGCGGCGGAGAGTCCCCGTCTTTCCGTCGTAGAGCTTTGACATCGCAAAATCCGCGGCGCGGCCGGCCAAGGCGAGGTCCTTCTCGTCATGCAGGACCTGGTAGGCTTTCGAAAAAGCGGAGATCATCATTCCGTTCCAGGCCGTGATGACCTTGTCGTCGAGCTGCGGTCTCGGACGTTTTGAGCGAGCGGCGGAAAGAGTCGCCCTCATCCGGGAGAGGAGAAGGGAGACCTCCCGCGGTTCTTTTCCGAACTTTGAGCCCGTTTCCGCGATCGTGTGGGCGGCGTAGAGAATATTCCGGTTGGTGAACGCATGGAGAGGGTCTTCGGGGGCGTTACCGGAGTCGAGGACCCCGTAATGATATTTGAAGATCGCCTCGTTCTCTTTCCCGAGGAGATTCCCGATCTCTCCGCTCGTCCAGAGATAGAAGGCGCCTTCCTCCTTCGAATCCGGTTTGGAAGGGTCGGGCGCGCTCTCCGCATCCTCGGCCGAATAAAAACCGCCTTCGCCGCCCGTCAGATTGCCCGCCACATAGTCGAGGACGTCTCGCGCGACGGAGGAGTAGGTCTCGTCGTGCGTTATCTGGAAAGCCTCGAGGCAGGAGATGGCGATCCCCGCCTGGTCGTAGAGCATTTTCTCGAAATGAGGCACGCGCCACTCACCGTCCACGGAGTAGCGGTGAAATCCGCCTCCCACATGGTCGTGGACTCCTCCGTCCGCCATTTTCCGGAGGGTGGTCAGCACCATCCCGAGCGCGGAATCCTTCCCGGTCAGGCGGTAATAGCGAAGGAGAAAATCGAATACGACGGGCCTCGGAAATTTTGGGCCGGAGCCGAACCCCCCGTTCCCGGAGTCGTAGCCCTGAGCGATCGATTCGAAGCCGGCGTGGAGCGCGGATTCGCCGACGGGGGAGCTTGAGCCGCTCACCGAGCTTCTGAGATACTCTCCGATCTGCTTGCTCGATTCGAGAATCCGGGATCGGTCGGTCTCCCAGAGGTGGCTGATGCGCTGCACGAGTTCCGGAAATCCCGGACGGCCGTGCTGCGGCGTGGGGGGGATGTAGGTTGCGCCGAAAAAAGGGGTCCGGTCCGCTCCCATGAAGACGGACATCGGCCAGCCGCCCCCTCCGGTCATGGCCTGCACGGCGGTCATATAGACACGGTCGATGTCCGGACGCTCCTCGCGGTCGACTTTGATGCAAACGAGCTTTTCGTTCATGAGCCGTGCGATCGCCGTGTCCTCGAAGACCTCACGCTCCATGACGTGGCACCAGTAGCAGGTCGAGTACCCCACGGAGAGGAAAATAGGTTTGTCTTCCCGGCGGGCTTTCTCAAAGGCCTCGTCTCCCCAGGGGTACCAATCGACGGGGTTAAAGGCATGTTGAAGAAGGTAGGGGCTCTTCTCGTGGATCAGGCGATTCGGATTCTTTCCTTCTTTCAAGTGCCGCCGGATGGATGGTGAAAGGCTGTCTCTTGCGGTTGTCTGCCGGGCGATCCCGCCGGGGCCCGCCGCGGTCGGAAACGCCGAGTAAAATCCCGCCGCCGCCGAGACGATCAAGACCGTGGCGCCGATGATCCGGGGTTTCCACGGCTTGCTCAAGCGCGGCCCGGGCCGGGGTCCGCGCCCCCTGGCGTGACAACATGTGAGGCGGTTAAGGGTGATCCGCCGGAATGGTGGAGCTGATCGGGATCGAACCGACGGCCTCCTCGTTGCGAACGAGGCGCTCTCCCAGCTGAGCTACAGCCCCATCTGAATCTGTCGTGTGGCGTACACCAAAAGTTACGAAAGAATTCACGCCGAAGCAAGAGAGGCCGTCACTCTCCGAGCATGAGCTCCTGGATGTACTTCACACTGGGAGATCCGTGGTTCAGGAAGTCTTCGTGGAACTTTTTCAGGGAAAACGCCTCTCCCATCTTCTTCTTATATGCCTCGCGCAGGTCCCATATTTCCTGAAATCCCACGAAGTAGGTCGAGAGTTGCGCGGAGGTCAGGTTTGCGCGGCGCCACTTCCCGGCGGCTTCGCGTTCCTCCTGAAAACCCTGTTTCGTCAGCAACCCCATCATTTCCGCCTGCGTCATCCCGTAGGCGTGGATCTTCTGATCGATGATGGAGTTCAGGACCACCCTGACGTACCACTTCAGGTTGATGAGCTTCATCCGGGGGTCGCCGTCCATGTACCCCGCCTCGACCATCATGCGCTCCGCATAGACGGCCCAGCCTTCGACCATCGATCCGCTTCCGAAGACGTTCCGGATGATGGAGGGGCACCGGTTCGCAAAGTAACCCTGGACATAGTGTCCCGGCACCCCCTCATGGATGCTCAGGTCGCGGATCGACCAGCTGTTATACTCCCGCAGGTACGATTCGACCTGCTCGGGGGTCCACTCGGGCGGAATGGGGGTGACATTGTAAAACGATTTGAGATTCTTTTCCAGCGGTCCGGGAGACTCCATGGAGGCGACTGCAACCCCCCGTTCGTACTCGGGGGTTTCGCGTATGACGAGCGGCTGTTTCGCGTCGAGCGTGAGGAGATCCTTCTTCGTCACGAACTCCTCGAGCTCCGGTATGATCTTCTTGATCACGTCCATCAGCTCTTCTTTTTTGGGATGATCGAGCACGATCTTGTCGAGCACTTTCTTGATCACCTCGATCGTGTCTTTTCCGGCTGCCGCCTCGCCGTAGTACTCCTTGTAGAGCGGGGCCGCAAGCGCATACATCTCCCCGTGGACCCGGACGTTTTCGGATTCGGCCCGCTGCAGAAGCTCGGCGGGAGTGATTTTGGATTTCAGCGCGTGCGAGAGCTTCTTCTCGTAGAGATCCTTTCCCAGCCGGAAATCCCTCGTGGCTCGCGGCTTCAGATCGGTCTCCAGCCATTTCCCGAACTCCTCGAGGGCGGCGACCGCCTTTGCCGACGCGCCGGCCACCTCCGACTGGATCTCGGGCGAAGCGTCCTTCGCGGCTTTGGTCAGTTCGTCTTTGTACAGGCTGATGTTTCCCTGGTTCTGGCTGATGGCGGTTTGCACATGAATCAGCGGGGCATTCTTGAGGTTCGCCTTCGCCTGGTCCAGAAACCTCGAGACCTGCGTCGCCCGGGCCGCGGCGTTCTTCAGGCGCTGGTCGAGCGGCGCGAATTCCTGGTAGATCAGGGAGGCGATCGCGTTCCCGAGAGCTCCCGTGTAGACCATCGGGTTCCATTCATATTCCCGCAGCTCCTCGAATCCGAAAAGGTTCTCGTCGATGCTTTCCGTGAGAATTCTGCAGTCGATGCCCTTGTCCTTCGACATCCCGGCCGGATCGAGCCGTTCGAGGTGCGACTTGAACGACTTCAGCCGCGCGACCTCCTTGTCGACCGCGGCGGGACCGACGTCGTCGAGGACGTTGTCGTAGTCGTGGACGCCGATGCCCGTCGCCGAGATCGGATTCGCGGCGAAATAGCCCTTGAGAAAGTCGGCCGTCATCTCGTCGGACAGCTGGTCGTCACTCTGGGCGAAGGCATGAACCGCCGGAAGAACGAGGGAAAAGGCGAGGCAAATCGCCGATAAGAGTCGCATAACGGGTTCCTGTTGAAGTGAGTTGGGGGTTTGAAAGCGGCTTGAATATAGCGAGATTGGCGCACCTTTGCAAGCCCGCGACCTGAAGGTCGCGGCTACCGATGCCTCCGGGTTGGTAGCCGCAGCCTTTAGGCTGCGGGCGCGCGACCTTTAGGTCGCGCATGTCGTTACCTCTGCAGCCATCTCCTTGTAACCGCAGCCTTGGGGATGCGTCCGTGCGTTTATTTCTTAATCGGGTAGCCCGGCGCGGGGGGCAGCGACTGCTCCTTCGTCTTCAGCTCCTCGAGAATCACGTCGATGGCCTTGGTGAGCTGCTCGTCGATCCCAGCGTATTCCTTCGCGGGATCGTTGTCGACCACGATGTCCGGATCGACGCCGTGACCTTCCATGATCCACCCCTCGCCGTTCACCCCGTAGCGTGAGAATTCCGGCTTGTTCAGGAACCCGCCGTCGAGGAGCGGGAGCGTGCCCCGGATGCCGACCACGCCGCCCCACGTCCGTTTGCCGATCAACTGCCCGAGGCCGTGCTTTCTAAAGCGGTAGGGGAAAATGTCCCCGTCGGACGCCGAGAACTCGTCGATCAGGCAGACCTTCGGCCCGAGAATCATGTCGGACGGGTCGGGGGTGGGGATCGTGTTCCGAGCGATGTCCACCATCGCGATCTCCCTCCGGAGGCGTTCGATGATGAGTTGCGAAACGAACCCGCCGCCGTTGCCCCTGACATCGATGATGATCGCCTTCTTCCGGAGCTGGGGGTAAAAATGCTTGACGAACTCGTTCAGCCCGTGGGCTCCCATGTCGGGCACATGGAGGTACCCCACTTTTCCGTTCGTGGCGGCATCCACCTTCCGCATGTTCTCCTCGACCCAGTTATAGTAGTAGAGGTTCGACTCGTCCGCGATCGGCCTGACGACCACCTTCCGCGAGCCCTCCCTGCCCGGCCCGGAGTTCAGGGTCAACGTGACCTGCTTGCCGACAGTGTTGACCAGCGATTCGTACAGATTTGCCATCTTGTCAGTCGGCATTCCGTTGACTTCAACAATATAATCCCCCTCGTTCGCGTTCACGCCGATTTCTGTAAGGGGGCTCCTGGCGGAATTGTCCCAATTCTGGCCTTTCAGGATTTTCTTGATCCGGTACTCCTTCGAGGCGGGGTCTCTTTCAATTTGCGCGCCGAGGAGGCCGGTCTGAACCCGCCTGGCTTTGGGCATCTCCCCTCCGCCCACGTAGGTGTGGCCGCTGCTCAGCTCCCCGATCATTTCGCCGATGATATACGTCAGGTCCGCCCGGTGGTTGACGTAGGGGAGGAGGGCTTCGTATTTCTTCCGGACGCCCGGCCAATCGACCCCGTTCATGATCGGGCTCCAGAAGAAGTCGCGCATCTGCCTCCAGCACTCGTTGTAAATTTGATTCCACTCCGCCCGCTTGTCGAGTTTGACCTCCATCCCGGAGAGATCCAGTTTGTCCTTGAGGTCGATCTTGCCCTTCGGAAGGTCGAGGATGTAATACGCGTTGTCTTTCCCGACGAGGATCTTTTTCTGATCGGCCGAAACCTCGTATCCGTCGATTTCCCCGAGGCTGGTCTCTTTCAGCTCGCCGAGGTCATACATCGAGAACTGCGCCTTTTCATCCTTGGTGCCCTGCCGGATGTAATAGAGGGCGCCGGATGTCGCGACGAGATCGCGATAGGAGGCGGCCTGCACGGGGATGCCCGCGATCCGGTCTTTCAGGCCGTCGGCGTCGACCTTTACCGTGACGGGCGCCTCTTTCTTGTCGCCCTTGTCGCCGTCTTTCTTCTCCTTGGATTCGTCCTGTTTGGGTTTCTCCTCCTTCCGCGACACCTCGTCGCTCTTCGGCTTGAAGGGCGAGTCGGCGCTCTTCGAGAGCGTCACCAGGTAAATGCGCTCGAGGTCAAGGTACGCCTGGTCGAACTCCGTCTGGCTGAAGGTGGGATTGAAATCCCGGTTGGATTGAAAGAAGAGGTATTTGCCGTCCGGACTGAAGACCGGATCGGAGGAGGAGTACCAGCCGTCGGTGACCTCGACGGTTTTCTTGCTCTCCAGAGAGTAGAGGTAGATTTTGTTCATCACCTCGGCTTCGGGTTTCACATACGCGATCCACTTGCTGTCGGGCGACCAGTGGTAATCGTTAAATTCGAACGCCTCAGCCCTGGCGACCTCCGTGATCGCCTTGGAATCGACTTCGACGTAGCGGATCCGCTGCCGGCGGTCCGCCCACATGATCTTTTTGCTGTCGGGCGACCAGAGGATCCGGTATTTGTACGTGTCCTCTCCGCTCGTGACCTGTTCCGCGGCCCCGCTCCCGTCCTGCGGCTCGATCGTGATCTCGCCCTCCCCGCTTGCGTCGGAGATGTACGCGATCCACTTTCCGTTCGGGGACCATTTGGAGTTCCGCTCGTGCACGCCCGGAGTGGCCGTCAGGTTGCGTGTCGCGCCGTACTTCGCGGGGACGGTGAAGACGTCGCCCCTCGCGCCGAATAACGCGCGCTTGCCGTCGGGGGAGATTTCATAATTCGTGACCGCGTCCCCGACCTTGACGATGCCGCCCCTGCCGCCCAGAAGATCGTCCTCGATCGAGACCGGCACCTTCTCGGCCTTCTCGGTCGCGAGATCGAGACGGTAGATGTAGCCGCCGTTCTCGAAGACGATCGCGTTGTCGCCCAGGGACGCGAACTTGCAGTCGAACTCGGTAAACGACGTGAGCTGCCTGGTCTCTTTGGAGCCGAGATCGTAGACGTAGAGGTTCATCCGCTTGAGGGTGTCGCGGTCGGAAAGGAAGTAAATCTTGTTTCCGCTCCACATCGGGATGATGTCCCCGGCGGGGTTATTCGTGATGTCCTCGGTTTTTTTCGTTTCGAAGTCGTAGATCGAGATGTCGTCCGTCAATCCTCCGCGATAGCGCTTCCAGGTCCTGAACTCCCGGAAGATCCTGTTGTAGGCGAGCTTCTTGTCGTCGGGCGAGTAGGAGCAGAAGCCCCCGCGGGGCAGGGGGAGAGGCTCGGGCAGATCCCCGTCGAGCGACGCAAGGTAGAGCCGGCCCTTAAAATCATTGAACTCGCGCATGCGCGAGCGGAAAATGACATGCTTGTCGTCGTGTTTCCAGCCCATCACGATATTGTTCGGACCCATGCGGTCGGAGACGTCGTCGCGGCCGAGCGTCGGCGTGACGGTGAGGCGTCGCGGGATTCCGCCTTCCGAAGGCATCACGTAGACTTCGGTGTTCCCGTCATACTGCCCGGTGAAGGCGATCCACTTGCCGTCGTGCGAAAATCGCGGAAACGTCTCGAATCCCTCCGAGTTCGTCAGCTTGCGCGCGACACCGCCGGTCGATCCGACCGTATAGAGATCTCCCGCGTAGGTGAACACGATCCGGTTGTCGTGAATCGCCGGAAAACGCAGGAGCCGCGCTTCCTGCTGCGCCTCAAGGCTCAGGAATGAAACGAGAAAGAGGAGGGATATCCGGAAACATGCACTCATAGAATACTCCGATCGGGTTGTTGGACGATTAGTGAACGCTTGCGATTGATGAAGCGGCGACAAGAGGGAGCGGATGGGAATGGATTTTCGGTCCTGCCGTGGTGGAAGGTACGCTTCTTCGGGTTATTTTCCTAAGAGTATACGTAAGAACATGGCCGGGAGTTACCTTGACAAAGTGCCCGGAAATTCATATTATTTAGTGTGTTTTTAGCGATTTTTCCCGTAAGCACCCCACAAGGCCCCAGGATCTGAATGACCGAGAAGAAACCGGTGCGGAAGAACGATCTTCCCGAAGGAGAGCACGAGATGGAAAACGGCGCCCCCCAGGTGCCGGGAATGAGCGATGCCGACCTGCTCGCCTCGAGGATCGCGGAACTCGAAGGGAGCGTGAGCCAGTATAAGGATCAGCTCCTCCGGAAGGCCGCCGAGTTCGACAATTACAAGAAGCGGGTCGATAATGATTACGCCTCGATCGTCCGGTTCTCCAACGAAGACCTGATCCTGAAGCTCCTTCCGGTCCTCGATGACTTCGAGCGTTCGTTTAAGATGGCCGGACGGGGAGGCGATCAGCCCGGCGCCGCGACGGGCGGAGGGGAGGATTCCTTCCGGCGGGGAATGGAGCTCATCTACAATAAGTTCAGAAAAATCCTCGAAGCGCAGGGAATCAAGCCGATCGAGGCGCTCGGCAAGCCGTTCGATCCGCATCTCCACGAGGCGCTCCTTCAGATGCCGCGGAACGACGTCCCGCCCCATACCGTGATCGAGGAGGTCGACAAGGGGTATATGCTGAACGACAAGGTTCTCCGGCATTCGAAGGTCGTGGTCGCCGCCGACAGCTCCCCGGGCGAAGAAACACCCGGCGGCGCGGGCGGGCCGGAACGGGAGGAAACGAGGTAACCGTGGCGAAGCGCGACTATTATGAGATCCTCGGCGTTTCCCGCAGCGCCAACCACGAGGAGATAAAGAAAGCGTACCGGAAAGCCGCTCTCCAGTTTCATCCCGACCGGAACCCCGACAACAAGGAGGCCGAGGAGAAATTCAAAGAGGCGGCCGAGGCATACGAGATCCTCGGAGACCAGTCGAAGCGGCAGCGCTACGATCAGTACGGGCATGAGGGGCTCCGGCAGGGAGCCGACTACCGGGGATTCTCGGACGTCAACGATATTTTCTCAAGCTTCAACGACATTTTCGGCTCCGCGTTCGGCGGCACCATGTTCGAAGAGGTCTTTGCGGGGGGGCGGGGACGCGCCCGCTCGCGCGCGCAGAGCGGCCCTCCGGGCTCCGACCTGAAAATCCGGCTGAAGCTGACGATGGAGGAGGTTGCAAGCGGGGTCGAGAAGAAGCTGAAAATCAAGCGATGGAAGGTCTGCGACACGTGCGCCGGGAGCGGCGCGAAGCCCGGGAGCTCGAAGACGGTCTGCAAGAACTGCAACGGGACCGGAGAGATCCGGCACGTATCGCGGTCCGTCTTCGGGCAGTTCGTCAACGTCTCCACCTGCCGGAACTGCAACGGCGAGGGACACATCGTGAAGGATCCGTGTGAAACCTGCTCGGGGGAAGGACGCGTCCAGGGCGAGACCACGATCAAGGTGAACGTCCCGGCGGGCGTGTCCGAGGGGAATTACATCCCTCTTCGCGGCCAGGGAAATGCGGGGCAGCGAGGCGGCGGCTCCGGCGACTTGCTCGTGATCATCGAGGAGGAGGCCCACGCGCTCTTCCAGCGCAACGGCCAGGATATCCTTCTCGATCTGCTGATCAGTTTTCCGGAAGCGGTGCTCGGGACCGAGGTCGAGGTCCCCACGCTTGCCGGCCGGTCGAGGTTGAAGATCGAGGCGGGGACTCAATCGGGGAAAATTCTCCGCATGAGGGGCAAGGGGATCCCGGACCTGAACAGCGGTGCGCGCGGCGACGAGCTTGTGCGCGTCAACGTCTGGATCCCGACCCACCTCTCGGGGAAAGAGAAGGAACAGCTGAAGGAATTCTCGAAAGTCGAGTACCTGAAACCGAAGGAAGGCGACCGCTCGGCGCATTCCGACAGGAGTTTTTTCGAGAAGATGAAGAACATCTTCTCGTAGGCGCCCGGACGAGGTTCTTTTTGCGCCGGGGAGGGAGGGCTCATGCGCTTGTTGAACGAACTGAACAGGAACCTCGGGTTCACCCCGCAGGAGGGCCGGGTCGTCCTGTTCCTTGTGGCGGCATTCCTTCTTGGAATCGGCCTCAAGGTGGTTAAATCTTCGAGGACGGAAAGGCCGGCATTTGACTACGCGGCATCAGACTCCGAATTCGAGGCCCGCTCCCGGCTTCTGGACCGCATCGACTCCTCCGGGGCGGACGAGTCCGCGGGGAGCGGATCCGGCCCGCAGAGCCGCGCGAAAAACGAATACGCCTCTCAACTACTTCCGCGAAGTATCAATATCAACACTGCATCCAAAGACGAATTGACGAGATTGCCGGGGATCGGCGAGGCGATGGCCGAACGGATCCTCGACTATCGCGAGGAGAACGGGTCGTTCTCGACGGTCGGGGAGCTGATGAATATCCGGGGGATCGGCCGGAAGAAGCTCGACCGGATCTCCCCCTACTGCACGGTGGGGCCATGATGTTCGGAACCTATGTCGCGGGCATCAGCGTCGCCGACGACCGGGCGCACCTCGCGGTGCTCCAGGTGAAGAAGGGGGACGTCCGGCTGAAGTATCTCGGGGAATTCGCGCGGGCCGGGGAGAGAGAACTCTGGTTTCTCGAGGAATTGCTTGCGGGAAAAGAAAAGGCCCTGAGGAAAGTCTCGCGGGTGTCGGTCGCGCTCGATCACGCGGAGGCCGTGCAGCACTGCTTCCCGTCGGACAGTTCGCTGAGCGGATCCGACGAGCAGGACCAGATCGTCTGGGAATTGTCCAACCTCATTCCGGCCTTCGATCCGGAAGCATACACGCGCGAAAAGCACCTCCTGCAAACCCACGCCCACCGGCAGTTTTCGGACGTGCTGGTCGTCGCCTACCGGAAATCGCTTCTTAAACATGCGGAAGCGTCGCTTCGATCGAAAAACATCGGCCTGGAGGACGTGGGCACGAATCATTTCGGGGCCCAGCACGCCCTCTTTCTCGCGAACCCCGAAGTCAAATCGAAAATGGTGGCGCTGGTGCACGTCATGCGGAATCGTGTCGATGTCGGGTTGATCAACCGGGGAAAGCTGATACACTACCGGACCGCCCGGGCCGAGTCGGCGCCGGCCGTTTTGGATGTCCTGGCGGACCGACTGAGCTCGTTTTCCGTTTCGGACATCTTCCTTCACGGGCCGGCGGTGAGCCCCGGGTTGACGGAAGAGGCGGGGAAGAGATTTGCATCGGCGGTGACGAACCTGAACCCGTTCAGGGAAATGAAAGTCGCTTCCTCCTTCGGCGAGTTCGACTCCTATCGGGGCAAGGAGCATCGCTTCGCCTCCGCGGTGGGGAGCGCGCTGAGGAGCCATTGAGAATCATCACGGGAAAATACAAGGGGCGGAGGCTCCTGGCGGCGCCCGACAAGAGCATCCGGCCCGCGATGGACGTGGTGAAGGGGAGCATCTTCAATTCGCTCCAGAGCCGGTACCCCATCGGAGACGCGCGGGTCCTGGACCTGTTCGCGGGGACGGGGAGCCTCGGTTTCGAGGCTCTGAGCAGGGGGGCGGCGGAGGTGACCTTCGTGGACGACCAGACTTCGGCTCTCGACGTTATCGAGGAAAACGCCCGCAACCTGGAGTGTCTCGAACAGTGCACGCTGGTCTGCGACGATGCTCTGGCGTTCGCCCGCCGCGAGAAGGGAGAGTA
Organism: Bacteroidota bacterium; assembly: GCA_036522515.1. Lineage (NCBI taxonomy): Bacteria > Pseudomonadati > Bacteroidota > Bacteroidota bacterium. Next base: position 192,749 of record DATDFQ010000015.1, on the reverse strand, counting down.
CGGACTCGTGTTTGCGGACCCGCCCTATGCGTACCCCGAGACGCCGCTTCTTCCGGGCGCGATCTTCGAGCGGGGGTTGCTCGGGAAAGCCGGATTTCTTATCATTGAGCATGCCAAACGGACGGAGTTCAGTCTCTCCCCGCTCTACCGCCTCGCGCTGCGGAAAGAGTTCGGCGCCACCCATCTCAGTTTCTTCGTTCATGCGTAAGTCCAGGAAGGGTCCACGACCATGAGGATTGCGATTTATCCCGGGACATTCGATCCGATCACGAACGGGCACATCGACGTCGTCGAGCGGGCGAGGGAAATCTTCGACCGCGTCGTCGTCGCCGTGGCCCGCACGACCTCCAAAACGCCCCTCTTCACGGCGGCGGAGCGGGTGGAGATGATTTCGGAATCGCTCGGCCGGTTCAAGAATGTCGAAGTAGACAGCTTCGAAGGGCTGCTCGTCCGGTACGCCCGATCGAAGAAAGCGACGGCAATCGTGCGCGGGCTCCGGGCCGTGTCCGATTTCGAGTATGAATTCCAGATGGCGCTCACGAACCGGAAGCTCGACGGCCGGCTCGCGACCGTCTTCCTGATGCCCCATGAAAAGTACACGTACCTGAACTCCAGCATCGTCCGGGAACTCGCCCTTTTGGGCGGAGACGTGAAGGAGTTTGTCCCGCCCGGCGTCCGGCGCCGGCTCGCCGCACGGATGAGCTCCGTGAGGAGAAAGTCGCGCCCGGGGTGAAGTCCCTTTCCCACAAAGTCCAGCGGATCGAAGAGTCTTCGACGCTCGCGTTCACGCAACTAGCGCGCCGGATGCAAACGGAGGGGGTCGACGTCGCGAACCTCACCGCGGGAGAACCCGATTTCCCCACGCCCCCGCACGTCAAGATGGCGGCGGTTCGCGCGATCGAGGAGAATTTCACCCACTACACGGCAAACCAGGGAATCCCCGAGCTGCTCGCGGCCATCGCCGCGAAATTCGAACGGGATAACAACCTGCGCTTCGGGAAATCGCAGATTCTCGTCTCGTGCGGGGCCAAGCACTCGATTTACAACGCGCTCCAGGCGATCTGCAACGCGGGAGACGAGGTGGTTATCGCCGCTCCCTACTGGGTGACCTATCCCGAAATTGTGAAGCTGGTGGATGCGCGTCCGGTGATCGTCTCCGCTTCGCGCGAAGCGGGCTTCAAGATTTCGGCGGCACAGCTCAGGAAGGCGGTCAACGCGAAGACGAAGGCTTTTATCTTCAACTCGCCGGGCAACCCGAGCGGCAACGCCTACACGCAGGGGGAGATCGAGGAGCTGGCCGACGTGGTGAAGGAGAGCGGCATCTTCGTGATCTCGGACGAGATCTACGAAAAGGTGATCTATGACGGCGTGCGGCATTTCAGCATCGGAAGCATCAGGGCGATCGCCGACCAGGTCATCACGGTCAACGGCGTGTCGAAGGCGTATGCGATGACGGGGTGGAGGATCGGGTATCTGGGAGCGGCGGGGCCGGTCTCCGAGGCGGCGGCGAAGGTGCAGAGCCAGGTGACGTCGAATGCCTCCTCGGTCTCGCAGCGGGCCGCGGCGGTGGCGCTGTCGGCGCCGGAAGGCGACGTGGGGGAGATGGTGAAGGAATTCAACCGCCGAAGGGATTTTGCGTACCGGGAATTGTCGCGCATCCCGGGAATCGAGTGCCATGAACCGAAGGGGGCGTTTTATCTCTTCCCTTCGATGAAGACGGTCCTGGGAAAACGGATCAACGGCGCGCTCATCAGGGACGATATGGACCTTGCCCACTTCCTCCTGCGCGAGGAGCACGTCGCCGTCGTCCCCGGAGGGGCCTTTGGCGCCAAGGACCACCTGCGTCTCTCCTACGCCTGCTCGATGAAGGAGCTGGAGAAGGGGCTTGACCGGATCGCTTCCGGATGCAAGAAACTGCGCGAGGCGTTCTGAGGTCGACTCGCGCCACGATCGCTCTATTGTAGAGGCTGCAGAAGAAGAGAAACACTAACGGGATGAACGATGCCTACGTACGCGTACCGTTGTAACTCGTGCCAGCACGAGTTCGAAGAGCTTCAAAAGTTTTCCGACCCGCCGTTGGTGACCTGCCCGGTCTGCCACAAGGATTCGCTTGTGCGGATGATCGGGGGCGGCGCCGGCCTCGTCTTCAAGGGGAGCGGATTCTACTCGACCGACTATAAGAAGAGCTCTGCGGGCTCCTCTCAGGATAAGAAAGCGCCGGCTTCCGACAAAAAGAAAGACGCGGCGCAAGAACAAAAAGGTGATACGAAACCGGAGAGTATGCCGGAATCGAAATCCGAGTCGAAGCCTTCAGGGGAGAGCGACAAGAAATCGGGCGGAGATTCAAGCCCGTCATCCTAACGCATCCCGTTCCCACGCTCCGCGTGGGACCGCAGCCTGAAGGCTGCGGCTACCCAATGGACTGTCATCCCTAGCACATTCGCTTCGCTCAGTGTAAACTCCGCGAAGGATCTCCCCGGTTACCGAAGCCTCTCCTGCGTTTTCGTTACCCCGCTCAGAGCCATATCGTGAGCCCGGCGCCGACGGAAAACTGATTGTATCCGTAGCGGTTCACCGCATCCTCAGGATCGAGAGTGACCTGCATATACTGTCCGGCGATATTCACGAGCGCCTGGCCCGCGATCGGCGCCTTGATCCCTCCCCGAAATCCCCAGCTCGCCCCGTGTGTCTTCGACCCGTCCGATTCCTCCGTATAACCGATCAGGCCTTCAATAAACGGAAACCCTGCATTCTCGGTTTTGAAGTTGTAGGCGGCATTGAAGAATAGATTCACCTGGCTGAACGAGGACCCGCTCCCGCTGACAACATTGACACCGAACGGATCGACGCCGATCTCCACTCCGTCGGCCACGAAATAGCCGAACGTGGGGGAAAAGGAGATGACCGTATAGTTGTTCCCCGAAACACCGTTACCGACCGGCGTGATGCTCTGGAAGGAGAAAGTTCCGCCGAGCTCGGCTACCCCCTGGTTCGCAAATTGCTTCTGGCCCTGGGCGGGGGACGGTTGGGACAAGAGGAGGGCGGTCGCGAGGAGAATCAGCGCCTGCAGACTCGTATTCCGGTTGATTGTCATGACTTGCTCCTTTCTGAAGTGAATTGAGGCGTTCTATGCATGACTCAGCTATCTCACCGTTCCGGTTGAGGTCTTTCTTCACGAACAATGGCATCCCCGTGAAAGTTCGCAGTTCCCACGCTCCGCGTGGGCCCGCAGCCTAAAGGCTGCGGCTACCCGTTCCCACGCTCCGCGTGGGAACTACAATTTTGCCGCCACTACCACAACCCCCTTGACTGCATCCAGCGTTCGCCCGTCCGAATCGCGCGCCTCCAGGAAAACGACATAAATCCCGATCCCGGCCTTGCGCCGGTCGTCGTCGAAACCGTCCCAGATCAACTCGCCTTTCGGTCCGCTCGGCTCTCCGTCCGCCAGGATCCGGATCAACCTTCCCCTGGAATCAAAGACCCTGGCGCGTATGACCGCGCTCCGGGCCGGTATCGAGTAGCTCATGATTGTGGCGTCCTCGAACCCGTCCCCGTCGGGTGAAAACGGATTCGGCGAAAATGAAATCGAACCGCCGGGCGCCGGGGCCGGAGTGAAGAGTGTGTTTGTTCTTCCCGGCGTCCCCCCGAGAGGGGAAGCGCTGGTGCTCCAGTTGCGCGGGTCGTTTCCCGCCAGGCCGGGGTTGATACGCTCGAGCGACCGCCCGCCGGGATCGTCCAGGTTGGGGTTCTGCCACCCCGGGAGGTAATGGACGCTGTCGATCGTCGTCCCGGTCGCGTCCGTCACTCTCACCTCATCGCCTGAATTATTGAGGCTGAACGCGCCCGGTTTGATTGCGACGTGAGAGAATTCAGAGGCCAGGTAGGGGAAGCGCGAGAAGAGGGAGGAATCCGACCCGATGACGGCATACTCTCCGGGACCGATGACGAAGGCCGAGCGCGCGATCACGTGCGCGCTTCCACCGACTCCGCCCGCATCATAGATGCTCCAACCGTGAAGATCGACGGGCACGGGGCTCCGGTTCAGGAGCTCCGCGTACTCGCAGTTTCCGGGGAGGGGGTCGTACATGATTTCGTTAACGATAAGCGTGGCGCGCGCGAACGCGACGGAGAGGGTTTTTCGGAGCAGGTCGTTCGACGCATTCCGGTCGCCCGGCAGCCGTACGACCGCGATGATGGTTCTGTCGCCATTGGTCAGATTGCGGAGGGTCGATTCTACCGCGAGCGTCTCTCCCGGTTGAAGCGCGCGATCCGAGACCGGGGATCCGAAGAGTTCTTCGATCCCGGGGAGCGAATCCGCGTTGGCGTCGGCGTAGAAATCGACCTTGAGGTTTCCGATCGCCGAGGTGCCGGCGTTCCTGATCGTCGCTCTGACCCCCACCGAATCGCCGGCGCGCGGTATCGCCGGGAAAAAAACCAGTCCGGTCACCGCGGCGTCAAACGCCGCCCTTGCCGAGATCACGACGTCATCGAACCGGATCGTACCGGTCGAACCTGTTCCATCCCCGAGAATATTCCACCGTATGCGGACGGAGGTCTGGCCGACCAGGATTTCGGGAAGCCGGTACGTGCGTGGAACGTAAGAGGTTACGCCTGCGTTTTTCAACGTATCGCCGATCCGGATCCCGAATGAGGCGCCTCCGTCGGTCGAAGCCTCCACGAGCAGACCGGAATTATGGCTGGCCGAACGCCGCTCGTAAAAAGTCAGGCTGTCGGGTTCCCGGTCCGTGAAATCCAGGACCGGAGCGGCGAGGGTCTGTGAAAGCGTCGCATTCGTGCTTACCACTGCGGTCGATTCGGAGAAGGGGACCGAGTGTGTCGTGACAAAATCGCCCGCAGCTGAGCGGTTGGAAGTAGTGACCCACCCGGCAGGAAGGGCGGGAAGTAAAACCGTGTCGAAATTCTCCCTGAATGGAAACTGTCTGATCTGGGCCTGGGCGATCCCGATGAGTGTGACGAGCAGGAATACATATAGAGTGCGCATACCTCCCCCTTTTGTTGTAACAGGTGAATGTGTTGCCCGGGAGGCGCGCCGTGTGCCGGCAGGATGGTGCTTCAATCTGGAGCGACCTCGATTCGGAGGTCAATGGAATGATACCTCTTTTGCCGTCGATATGCAATAACCGGTTTGAAATGAAGGGTTTTTGATTGATGAACGTCACGGCTTCTTTCTAAATTTTTTTATATATTCCTGCTGAATTAAAGGCTGCAATCGAAGGCCCCATTCCAGGATTCTCATTGATTATCCGCCTCCTCATAGCTTCGGTTCTCGTTTTGGCTTGCCCTCGCTCGGTGAGGAGCCAGGCATCGGGAGATACGTCCCTCGCAGTCGTGCTGTCGCGGGCGTATGCATCGCTCGCCGCCCACTCGCCGGATGCGGCGGCGCTCTTCGAACGCGCTGCGGCTATGGATTCGACGAACGTGCTCGTCCGGATGCAGCTTGGATACCTCTATCAGTCCCAGAAGCAGTACGATCTGGCCGCCGCGCATTTTCTTGCCGCGGACCGCTTCCACCCGTCCGATTCAACCCGGCTCCAGGCTGCCTACGCTCTCTCCTCGGCAGGCCGGAAGGAAGAATCGGACGCCCTGCTCCAATCGCTCCGGGATAGCCGTTATCCCGACATCCGCGATGCGGCAAACAGCCAGCTCGCCGCCTCGTCCCCGACCGGCTCGGCGTCCGACTGGTGGACCCGCGTTTACGCGGCGCCCTACTACGACACGAGATGGAATACGACCTTTTTTCAATTCAACCTTGAGCGGGGATACTCGCTCACATCCGACCGGAAGCTGGGCGCGTACGGCACGGTCATGTATTCGGGCGACGCGCGGTCCGGCGGCGGACAAGTGCCTGTGATTTTCTCCGACAATTCGCTGATCCTGGGGCTGGGGTTGCGGGCGCGTCCGTTGACCGGGCTCTCCGTCAGCGTCCAGGAGGGGATTGCCTTCGACGTGGTTTCACGCCCGACTTCATCGAGCCCGCGAAACGATTTCAGGGCCGTCGCGGTCTACTCCTACGGGATCTACGCCCCGTTCAACGTCCACCCGGAGGTGAAAACACCTTTTTACCCGTGGGCGGACATGTATAGCTCGTTCGGCTACTACTCGCGCTACGAGGACGGGATCGGGTATCTGCAGGGGCGTCTCGGGCTCCGCGTGCTTGAGGTGTCGAAGACGGCGGGCGACGTCTATCTCCGCGGAGATCTCGTCAGGGACACGGAAAAACTGTTCTACAACAATGAAGTCGAAGGGAGCGTGGGACTCCGGCTGATCCCTGACGTGGATTGGGGATTTTATCTCGCCGCCGAGTTTCACCGGGGGACCTACTGGGACGTAGGCGGGCCGCCTGTGCCGTACGACTCGTATTACAGCTCGTTCAGATTTTTCCTCATCTTCGACCGGACGTTCTGACCCATGCTCGATTGGCTGATAGAATTCTTCCGTTCATCGTATCACGTGCTCTATGTCGCGACCTTCATCGTGGCCGCATTCCTGTTTGTCAGCGGGCTGGACGACGTCTTCATCGACCTCTACTATTGGTTCCACTATCTCCTGAACAGAAAGAGCTTCACGAAGTACACACGCGAGTCACCGGAAAAACTCCACGAGGTGGAGGAAAAACCGATTGCGATCTTCGTTCCCGCCTGGAACGAATTCGACGTCATCGACAAGATGCTTCTGAACGCCTGCCGGACGATCCAGTACAAGAACTACGACATTTTCGTGGGCGTTTATCCGAACGACCCGGAAACGATCAAGCGGGTGGAGGAGGTCAGCGGGTTGTTTCCGAACGTCCATGCGGTCGTGTCCACCCATCCGGGTCCTACGACGAAGGCGGACAATCTCAACCAGATCCACGAAGGGATGATCCGGTGGGAGAACAAGACGGGCGTTCGCTACGACATCGTTCTTCAGCATGATTCGGAAGATGTCATCCACCCCATGTCTTTGAAGATTCAAAATTATCTCATCCCCGAATATGACATGGTTCAGATGCCGGTGTTTCCCCTGAACATGTCGCACACGAATCTTGTCCATTGGGCGTATGCGGACGAGTTCGCCGAATACCATACCAAGGACCTCCACGTGCGCCAGCGCTTCAGCGGGTTCGTCCCCTCCGCGGGGGTGGGCACCGCGTACAACCGCTGGCTGATCGAATTCGTCGGCACCTCGTACGCGAAGAACATCTTCCGGTCGAAATCGCTCACGGAGGATTACGACCTCGCTCTCCGCCTGGCGCTCGGGAAAGCGAAACTCCTCTTCGTGCACGACCCGTTCGGGATCAATTGCGCGACGCGGAGCTTTTTCCCCGACAAGCTCGGCGCTTCGATCCGTCAAAAGAGCAGGTGGGTGACGGGCATCTGCCTGCAATCCTGGAACCTGATCGGGTGGAAGGGGGATGCCAGGTTCCGCTTCGTCCTCTACCGCGACCGCAAGGCGGTGATGACAAACGTCATCAACTTTTTTGCCTACCTCGTCATCCTTTATTTTATGGCGTACGAGGCAATACGGTTCGGCTTCGCCCCGCAGCACCAGCTTCCGCCGATCGTCGTGAAGGGGACGATGCTGTTCGACCTCGTCGTGCTTGATACGTCGCTCATGTTATGGCGGATACTACACAGGTTTGTGAGCGTGCGGCGCGTGTACGGACTCTGGGCCGCCACGCTCAGCATCGTGCGGCTGCCCATCTCGAACATCGTCAATTTCAGCGCGACCGGGAGGGCGCTGTTCATGTTTTACCGTGCGAGGATGAGGAAGCGGGACCTCAAGTGGGAAAAGACCGACAACCGTTTCCCGACTGCCGTGGAGCGGGCAACGCGATGAGGCATGGTTCCTTCGTCCAGGAGGTAGAAGCAAGCGTATCCCACCAATCCGAAAGAGGAGTGTCATGACAAAAGAGACTCGCGTGCTGTATGTGGACGACGAAGACGCCCTGAGAGAGCTTGTCAAAAATCAGCTCGAGGGGGAGGGGTTCAAGGTGGAAACCGCCGATGACGGCGACACGGGTATCGACATGCTCGGGAAGCACACGTTCGACGTGGTGCTCCTGGACATGCGGATGCCCCGCGTGAACGGGATCGAAGTGCTGAAACATATCCGCGGAAAAAAAATCACCTCCCGTGTCATCGTCCTGACCGCCGTCGACGACCTCTCGGTCGCCATCGAGGCGGTGAAAAACGGCGCGAACGATTACATGACGAAACCGTACGACCTCACCTCCCTGGTCAGTTCCATCCGGAGGGTGCTCTCGAAATAGCCCTCGTTCCGCCGCTCCGCGGCGGAATGCATACCCGGACGCTCCGCGTCCGAACCTGGTCGCGGCGCAGAGCGCCGCAAATCTGCGTTCCCACGCAGAGCGTGGGAACGAGAATAAAGAATGTCGCTCGCCGCGCTCTCCACGCCCCGTTGGATTTCACTCCATTTTTTCGTACCATACGCATGCCCTTGAGGTCAAGTCCTGTGCGACGGAAAGCCTCCGAACCCCGCCAGATCCGGAAGGAAGCAACGGTAGGAAGTCATTTCCGGGTGACACGGGTTAGCTTGACCTCTTTTTTTTGATATCATTCAATCAGTTATTTATTCGGGAGAGCCATGCGTATTTCAACCGCCTTTATCTTCCTTTTGTGCTTCGCGTTTTCCGTCACGGCCTTCTCCCAGTGGAAATGGCTTAGCGGTTTCTCCGGGAGCGGAGTCATCGCAATCGGGGGGTATGGCGATACGGTCTTTATCAGCACTTCCCCCGGGTTGGCGGATTCGTTCAAGGTCTACCGGTCGGGCGACTACGGTCTCACGTGGGTGAGATCGGATCACCTGCTCCCCGTCGATCTCGCAAGCGGAGTCCAATCGTTCGCCTCGATCGGATCGAACCTGTTCCTGGGGATGACCTCGTACGGGGTCAAACGGTCGACTGACGGAGGAAGATCCTGGAACGCGACGTCGAGCTTCTACTCGCTTGCCGACGCCTACTCCCTCGCCACCCGGGGCGATACGCTCTTCGTTGGGTACTATAATGTCGCCTGGTCGACGAACCTCGGTTCGAGCTGGACGCATGCCAGCTTCGGCCATCCCGCGAGCATCACCACGTCGGTGCTCCCCGTCGGCTCCAGGATATTCACGGCGAGCCAGGGGGTTTCCAGATCGACCGACGGAGGCTTGAATTGGGGGCCGGTGAATTCCGGATTGCCTTCGGTCGACACCTACTACCTCGCTGCGCTGGGCTCGACGGTGTTCGTCAACGTCTACGGACACGGGGTTTACCGGACCGTCAACTCGGGGGGATCATGGCAGGTTGTCAACCACGGCATGGGGAGTGATTCACTCGCCGTAGGCAGCATCACAGCCGCTCCTCCCTACCTGTTCGCGGGGACGAATGCGGAGGTGTACGTCTCGAGAGATTCGGGCGCGAGCTGGCAACCGACCGGATTCGCAAACAACGTGCAGTTCAACACCCTCACGGCGGTCGGCCCGTATCTCTACGCCGGGAGTCTCTACCGGCACGCGCTTGCCGACTTCTATCCCGCGGCTTCCGTCGCAAAGACCATCAGCTCGACAGGGAGCTATCAGTTTGACGATCTGTCGGGCACCACCGGCGTAACGCTCAACATTACCTCGTTGAATGGCGCCGCGGCGGTCACGGTCTACCGTTTCAAGGATCCTCCGGCGAATCCCGCTTTCACCGCGACGCCGCCGGTCAATCTGAGCCAGTACCGCTGGGTCATCGACGGGTCCGAGGCTTCGGTCACGGGGGAGATCCGGATCAGCCTCTCGGCGTTCTCCACCGGCGTCGTGAATCCGGGCGACGTGCATATCTATAAACGGAGCACCTCGGGGACCGGCGCTTTCACCGAGCTTCCGACGACCTACGATGCGGGGACGAACGAGATCGTGGCGGCGATTAACGGGTTCAGCGAATTTGCCCTCGGCTCCGGTTCGGATCTCCTCGGAGTGGGAGAGGGCCGCCCACGGATCCCTGGACGCTTCGAACTCGGTCAGAACTATCCAAACCCGTTCAACCCCGCCACCGTGATCGGGTTCGGGCTGGAGAGCCGCTCCATCGTCACCCTGAGGGTTTTCGATCTTCTCGGAAGGGAGGTCGCCACGCTCCTGAAGCGGCAGCCGATGGAGGAAGGCCCGCAGCAAGTCAGCTTTTCAGCCGGGGAGTTGCCAAGCGGCGTTTATCTGTACCGTCTTGAGGTCGAAGCCCGGCCCGGCACAGGATCATCTGCGACGGTGCCAGCCCGTTCGATCGTAAGAAAAATGGTCCTGGTAAAGTAAGCAGCTCCGGGTAGGTGCAGCTTTAGGCGACCAGGAAACGGCCCACGACCTGAAGGTCGTGGCTACCGTGACCTCTCGCGTCCTCTCACTTTTCCTCGTTCCGCCGCTCTGCGGCGGAATGCATACCCGGACGCTCCGCGTCCGAGCCTGGTCGCGGCGCAGAGCGCCGCAAATCTGCGTTCCCACGCAGAGCGTGGGAACGAGAATAACATGTCATCCTGAGGGAGCGGAGCGACCGAAGGATCTCGTCTTTCCGAGCTGCAAGATCCTTCGCTTCGCTCAGGATGACAAAATAAGACACCACCATTTGTCCCGGGGTATTGCAATCTTCTCCAATATTTCGTATTTTATAGCCAGATTCTTAGGTTTTGCTTTAAATTTTAGAGAATTCAACGATTTCTTCATGCCAATTCAATTCGCAACAGGTCTCCGGTCAACGATGATGAGCATTGCGCTACTGACCTGCGTTCCCCTTTTCCGGGGAACCCGGCTCGCCTCGTTCCGTGACTTCGCCTCGGCACCGATCCGAAGGCGGCGTTGCAGCATCAACCCATCATTTAAGAACCCTTTGCAGGAACCTTCCACAAGTTTTCGATCGGAAAAGGGTTCGGAGGAGCGAGAACCACTTCATGAAAAAAGAAATTATCATCAATTCCGTCTCAGATGAAATTCGTATTGCCATAACTGAGGAAAAGCGGCTTGCCGAGCTCTATGTCGAAACCCCCGAGAAAGAGCGTATGGTCGGCGATATTTACCTGGGGAAAGTTGCAAAAGTCATGCCGGGTATCAGGGCGGCATTCATCGATCTCGGCCTTCAACAGGATGCATTCCTTCATTTTTCCGATATCGGAAGTTCCCTCCACGAGTATTCAGCGCTGATCGGAGACGAGGATTCGGACGTCGACACCGATGAGGATTCCGACGAGGATGAGCCCTCCGGCGCTCAGGACAAATCACCCTCCGGTAATCAGCCCGAAGTAGCGACAGCCCCCGTCAGGACGACCACCCAGCAGCAGCCCCAGCGTTCCGGCAGAAACGACGGAAGGTCCAACTACTCCGTTCCGGACCTCAAGCGCGACCAGGAGATCATCGTCCAGGTCACCAAGGAGCCGGTGGGGAAGAAGGGCGTCAGGGTGACCTCTGAGGTCTCGCTCCCCGGACGCTTCCTGGTGCTTCTCCCCTTCGACGGCAAGATCGGAGTTTCCAAGCGGCTTACGAACTTCCGGGAAAAACGCCGGCTCCGGCGGATCGTTCGGAGCATGCTGCCGGAAGGTTTCGGTGTGATCATCCGGACCGTCGCGCAGGACAAGGAAGAAGAGACTCTCAAACAGGACCTCGAATCGCTCCTGACCACCTGGCGGGAGATCGAAAAGGGGCTGAAGACGGAGAAAGCCCCGGCCCTCCTCTATAAGGACATGGCCACGACCTCGAGCGTCATCCGGGACCTCTTTACGGACTCCGTGGAGAGGGTCGTCATGGATTCTCCGAAGCTCTACCGGGAGATCAGCTCCTATGTCAAGCTTGTCTCCCCCCAGCTGCTCGACAAGATTCAGCTCTACAAGGAGCGCGAACCGATCTTCGACGCCTACAAGGTCGAAAAGGAGATCGCCGCCTGCCTCAACCGGAAGGTGTGGCTGAAGAGCGGCGGCTATATCATCATCGAGCAGACCGAAGCGATGGTCGTGATCGATGTGAACAGCGGCCGGTACGCCGCAAAGCGCGAACAGGAATTGAACTCTCTCCGGACGAACCTGGAGGCGGCGAGGGAAGTCTGCCACCAGATCAGGCTCCGCGACCTCGGCGGAATCATCGTGATCGATTTCATCGACCTCGACGATGAGCGGAACAGGAAGAGGGTGTACGACGAGTTGCGCAAGGAATTCCGGAAGGACCGCGCCAAGGTGATGGTCCTCCCGATGACGGAAATCGGCCTCGCGCAGATCACCCGCCAGAGGATCCGGCAGAGCATCCTGCACAGCTTCACCGACCCGTGCCCGGTGTGCGGCGGAGGGGGTCTCGTTCAATCCAAGTCGAGCATCGTCAACCAGATCGACCGCTGGATTCGCCGGTTCCGGTCGGAGTCGAGGGAGTTCAGGCCCCTCCGGTTGCGGGTCCATCCCAGCATCGCGGCGTATCTCGGCGAAGGGATGATCAGCAGGCTCACGAAAATGAAATTCAAGTACAAGGTGTTCATGAAGCTCGAAGAGGACCCGAAGCTTCCGATTGCGGAGTTTCACTTCTTTTCGCAGAAGCAGAACCGGGACATCACCGACCAGTATAACTCCTGATTCCGGTCCCATTCCGGCCCCATTCCAGAAAAGCTGAACGAACTCCCGGAAATGACCCGATGAAACATACCGCCTTCTTCGAGATGCACCGGAAACTCGGCGCGAAGCTGGTTGAATTCGGCGGATATGAAATGCCGGTTCAGTACGCCGGCATCATCGAGGAACACAAAGCGGTCCGGTCGGGCGTCGGGCTCTTCGACGTCTCCCACATGGGGGAGTTCGAGGTGCGGGGAAGCGGGGCGCAGGAGCTCGTCCAGCGCGTCACGACGAACGACGTCTCGAAGCTGTCCGACGGGAAGGCCCAGTATTCCGCCATGTGCTACCCCGACGGCGGCATCGTCGACGACCTGCTGGTCTACCGGACCGGCGACGCCTTCATGCTGGTCGTCAACGCCTCGAACATCGGCAAGGATCTCGAGTGGATCAGGTCGAACGCCGCCGGCTTCAGCGCGGAGGTCGTCGACCGGAGCGATGAGACATCCCTCCTCGCCGTTCAGGGGCCGAAGTCCCTCGCCACGCTGCAAAAAATCACCCCCGCCGATCTGTCCGCCATCCCCTATTATTCCTTCGTCCGGACGACAGTCGCCGGCGTGCCGATGATCGTCTCGCGCACCGGATACACGGGCGAGCTCGGTTTCGAGATCTACTTCGATTCCGCGGTCGGGACGGGTGAGGCGGTCTGGAACGCGATCATGGCCGCCGGGAAGGAACACGGCATCGTGCCGGTCGGGCTGGGCGCGCGGGACACGCTGCGGCTCGAAATGGGATATTGCCTCTACGGGAACGACATCGACGCGACGACGAACCCCCTGGAAGCGGGGCTCGGCTGGATCACCAAGCTCGGCAAAGGCGAATTCCTCGGGAGCGCCGAGCTGATAAACATCAGGAAGAACGGAGTGAAACGCAAGCTGGTCGGTTTCATGATGGAAGAGGAGAAGGCGTTTCCCCGCCACGGTTATGAGATCCGCCTGGACGGCGAACGGCTCGGAGAGGTGACGAGCGGGACGATCTCGCCGGTCCTGGAGAAGGGGGTCGGACTGGGGTACGTTACCGCGCGGGCGAGCAGCCCGGGAACCGGGATGGATGTCGTGATCCGCGGCCGTCAGGTGAAAGCTCGCGTGACGAGCATACCGTTTATCAAGAAGGAAGGCAATGGCGGGTAAGAACCACATTGAGATCAGCACGCACTTCTCGCCCCGGAACATCGACGAGATGTACCTGAAGGACAAGAACGTCGTGGTGATCGACGTGTTGCGGGCGAGCACGACGATCGCGGTCGCGCTCGGAAACGGCGCGAAGGAAATCATTCCCGTGGGGGACATCGAGAACGTCGTCAAGATCTCGGGCAGCCTCTTCGGGACCGTCACCCTGCGGGCGGGAGAACGGAACGCGAAGATGATCGAGGGGTTTAATCTCGGAAATTCTCCCCGTGAGTTCAAGGAGGAGGTCGTGAAGGGGAAGTCGATCATCCTGATGACCACGAACGGAACGGGAGCCATGGCGAAGGGCCGGCATGCGAAACACCATGTCGTCGCGAGCTTCGTGAACCTGTCGATGGTGGTGCGATTCCTGGCCGGGCTCAACTCGAACTTCATCATCATCTGTGCGGGCAACGAGAACAGCTTTTGCATCGAGGACTCGGTCTGCGCCGGCAAGATCATCAACCAGCTCGGCAGGGAGACGGACTCCGAACTCGTTCTCGACGACGCGGGAAAGGCGGCGGCGGCGCTCGACAAGAATTTCGGCAAGAACATCCTCAAGATGCTGGAGACCTCCCAGCACGGCGCCCTGCTGACGGAGCTCGGCTTCGGCGACGACCTGAAAGTCTGCAGCGAGCTCGATTCCGTGCAGGTTCTCCCCAAGTTGTCGGGAAACATCATCCGGGCCCACCAGGACGCTCACCCGCCCGGCTCGTGAAACTCACCGCTGAAATGACGCCCCGGACGCCCGACGGGGCAAGGAACTCTCCCCGGGCCCAGTCTTCGAAAGGCCGCAAGAAGCCTCCCGACGGACGTCGAAGGCAGATCGGCGGCATCCTCATGATGGCGGGCGGCCTTCTCGTCACGCTGAGCATCGTCGTCTACACGAGGAGGGACGAGGCGCTCCTCGAACATCTCTCGCCGCTCGACATCCTCCGGCTCATCTGGAACAGCGACGTGAAGGCGAGGGCGGGCGGCATCGAGAATCGCTTCGGCCTGTTCGGGGCTCTCGTTTCGAATTTCTTCATCAACTCCACCGCCGGCTACGCCTCGATCGTGATTCCCCTGCTGATGCTGATCTGGGGGTGGATCCTCCTGCGAAAGAGCGACGTGCGGAAGCCTCTCACGCTCACGAATTACGCCCTGATTCTTCTCCTTCTCTTTTCGAGCGCGATGGGAGTGGTGAACATCGCGGGCGGAAGCCTCGGGAAAGAATGGAGCGGCACCATGGGCGCCTTCATGGCGGACGTCGCCACGAAGCTCTTCGGCATCGGCGGCGCGTCGATCCTGTTCGTCATCGCGATCGCCCTGACGGCCGTCTTCGCCGTCGATCTCGATATCCACAAATCGCTCGACCGGTTCAAGTCGTTCGGCGAGGGGATCATGGACCGGCTCCTGAGGACCAGGCAACCGGGCGGTTCCAGCGTCGCCCCCCGGGACGCCCGGGCCGGCGAGGTGACGATTCGCCCCGCGGACGGAGAAGAGGAAGACCTCGCGGGTGCCGCCGCTAATGACGATGTTCCGGAGGAGCCGTACGACCTCTCTCCCGCCGTATCCCCCGGAATATCAGATGAGCCGGAGGACGCGATCGCCGGCCCCGATGTGAGTCCGCGAATCGCAGAACCCCCTCAGAGGGAAGCGCGCAGAATTCCCGGGCCTGCGCCTGTCGCGCCGGAACCGGCCGCCCCCGTCGAAAACGACGAGGGTGAGATCGACTATGTGTTCCCTTCGGTCGAGCTTCTCGATCCCCCCCGGCAGTCGGACGTGGTCGGACCCGATGAATTGAAGGCGAACGCCGAGCTCGTGCGCGGGAAGCTGGCCCACTTCGGCGTCGAAATCGAAAGCGTGAGCGTGACCCCGGGACCGGTGATCACGTTGTATGAGCTCGTGCCCGCCTCGGGCGTAAAGATCAGCCGGATCGTGAGCCTGGCGGACGACCTGGCCCTCGCGCTCGCGGCGCGCGGGATCCGCATCATCGCCCCGATCCCCGGCAAGAGCGCGGTGGGGGTCGAGATCCCGAACAAAAACCCGTCGATGGTCTACCTCCGGAGCGTCCTCAACTCGCAGCGGTTCCGCGACGCGAAGGCGAGCCTCCCGCTGGCGCTCGGAAAGTCCATCTCCGGCGAAGTCTATACCGACGACCTGGCGAAAATGCCCCATCTCCTGATCGCCGGCTCCACGGGGTCCGGAAAGAGCGTCGGCATCAACACGATCCTTGCAAGCCTGATTTTCCGGCTCCATCCCTCGGATGTGAAATTCATCATCATCGATCCCAAGAAGATCGAGCTGACGAATTACGGGAAGCTGAACCGCCATTTTCTCGCGGTCTCCCCCGACATCGACGAGGAAATCGTCACCTCTCCCGCGAGCGCCGTCAGCGTGCTGAAAGGCGTCGAGCTCGAGATGGAGAAGCGCTACGACAAGCTCGCCGCTGCGGGCGTCCGCAACATCCAGGATTACAACGAACGGTTCAAGGCGGGGAGGTTGAAGGACACGGAGGCCTTCACCCACCGCAAGATGCCCTACCTCGTCGTCGTCATCGACGAGCTTGCCGACCTCATGATGACCGCGGCCCGGGAGGTGGAGGAGCCGATCGCACGGCTCGCCCAGCTCGCCCGCGCCGTCGGGATCCATCTTGTGCTCGCCACCCAGCGCCCGTCGGTGGATGTGATCACGGGGGTCATCAAGGCCAACTTTCCCTCGAGGATCGCCTACCAGGTCGCCTCGAAGACCGATTCCCGAACGATTCTCGACATGAACGGCGCCGAACAGCTCCTGGGGAGCGGCGACATGCTCTACCTTCCTTCGGGGAGCCCCAAGCCGGTCCGGATCCAGAGCGCGTACGTCTCGATGGACGAAGTGGAGAGGCTGACCGATTACATCGCCCGCCAGCAGGGGTATAAGAGGGCGTTCCAGCTTCCGTCCGTTCTCGAGCGGAGGCGCGCCGGGATGAGCAGGTCGGGCGGAAACCGCGACGAGTTTTTTGAAGAAGCCGCGCGCCTCATCGTGCGCCATCAGCAGGGGTCGGTCTCCCTGCTGCAGAGGCGGCTGAAGGTCGGATATTCGCGCGCGGCGAGGCTTGTCGACGAGCTCGAGGCGGCCGGGATCGTCGGGCCGTTCGACGGGAGCAAGGCCCGCGCGGTGCTCATCGAGAGCGACCCCGAGCTGGAAATGAAGCTGAAGGAGATGGAATAGATGGCGGCGCCCGGGAAGATACGAACGATCCTGCGGGGCGCCGCGCTGCTCCTGATCCTGGGCGCCGTCGCCTTCCGGCCGCTCGATTCGGGCGACGCCGGCGACGTCCTGGAGAAGATGCGGGACAAGTACGATTCGATTCACGACGCGAAACTCACCTTCACCCGGCGCGTCGTCTTCGGGGTGACGCAGTCGAAACAGGACTTTTCCGGCACGCTCTGGATGAAGAAAGGCAACAAGTACCGGATCGAGCTCGAGGATCAGACGATCGTGACGGACGGCGTCTCGGCATGGAACTATTCACAGATCAACAACCAGGTGCTCGTCGACTCGTACAAGGAGGATTCCCTCAACTTCTCCCCCGACCGGATTCTCGTGAATGTTCCGGAGAACTACTCCGCCGCCCTGCTGGGGGAGGAAAAGGTCGGAACGGCGGAAACCTCCCTCCTGAAGCTCGTCCCCAGAAGCGAGAAATCGAACATCAAGTGGATGAAGCTCTGGGTCGACCGGAAGGAATGGCTGATGAAGCGAATACAACTTCTCGATGTCGCAGACAACCAGACGACGTACGACCTGGGGGGCATCACTCTGAACGCGGGCATCCCCGACAGCACGTTCCAATTCAAGCCGCCTCCGGGCGTCGAAGTGATCGATGTCCGCTGACCCCGCCACTCTGCAGGGCCTCCTCCCCGCATGACGCCAAGGCTTAAGACCGGGCTCAAATACGGGTTGAGCGTCTTTCTCACCCTCTTTTTCCTCTATTTCGCGTTCAAGGGGACGGATTTCGGAAAGCTCTGGGAGATCCTGGAGAACGCAAACTATTGGTGGGCGCTCGCCTCGCTTCCGGTGCTGATCGCGAGCCACCTGTTTCGCGCATGGAGGTGGGAATACCTCCTCCGGCCGATCAAGCGGGAGATACGCTTCCGGAACCTCTTTTCCGCCATGTCAGTCGGGTATCTGGTGAACAACATTCTTCCGAAGGTCGGCGAAGTCGTCCGCCCGTACGCCATCTCGAAGCTCGAGGGGATCTCGCGCAGCGCCGCGTTCGGAACGCTCCTGGTGGAGAGGATCTTCGACCTCATCTCCTTCCTCATCATGGTCGCGCTGATACCCCTCGTCTACTCCGGCCCGCTCACGCAGTCCTTTCCGTGGCTTGAAGAAACCGGCATCTGGCTCAGCGTCGCGACGCTGGCGTGCGTCGGGATCTTCACCTTCCTGATGCTCCGCCGGGACGTCCTGATGCGGCTGCTGAATTTCTTCACGCGCCATCTTTCGCCGGCGAGGGCGAAGACGGTGGAGGATATCTCGCATTCGTTCCTCGACGGCTTCCTCTTCCTGAAGCAGCCGAGGCATTATTTTCCGATCGCGATCCTGAGCGTGGCCGTGTGGGCCCTCTACATCCTCATGATGTACCTTCCGTTCTACGCGTTCGGGCTGACCGAAAAATTCGGGCTCGACCTCCGGTCCGCGGTGGTGGTTCAGGCCATCTCGTCGATCGGCTACATGGCCCCGACGCCCGGATCGACCGGCCCGTACCACTACTTTACCGTCCAGTGCTTGACGAAACTCTATAACGTGGACGCCGAGCTGGCGCTCAGTTATGCGACGGTGACGCATGCGATAGGGTATATCGCGATGACGATCCTCGGGATTTACTATTTCTGGGTCGACAAGCTTCACCTTGCCGATGTGACGAACGCCAAGCGCGCCGGCGACCGGCTTCCCGTCGAGGCGGGCAGTGTTTCGTAAGATCTGCCTTCTCCCGCTCCTCTTCGCCGCAGGCGTCGCAACCCTGCCCGCCCAGCAGGATTCCCTTGCCGCGCCGGGGCTGGCGATCGGACTGGGGGGAGGACTCGGCGTCACGCTGATCGACGCGGCGGACGTCGTCGACTATATCAACCTGACTTATCAGCCCTCCTCGAAGCTGCAGGATTTCACGACCGCCTCCGAATTCTTCGGCGCGGGCGAGGTCCGGGTTTCCGAATCGTGGGGCGTGAAGCTGGAATACTCCTACCTGTTAAAGTCCTATTCGGTCGCCCAGCCGTACGGGCCCGACTACTCCTTCTCCTATGGAATTCACATGCCGGTGGTGATGGCCCAGTATCTCGTCGCAGGCCGGGGGTACGCGTTCAAGATCGGCGGCGGAGCCGGGTACCATTTCGCGAAGTTTACCGAGGACGCCTCGGTCCTGGTCTCCGACAGCTATACCTCCAGGGGGGTCGGAATCAAGCTCGAAGCAGAGGGGAATACGGAGTTCGACGACCACCTCTTCGGCCTCATTTCCGTCGATCTGCGCGACGACCTGATGGGCGAATTCCGGGACCCCGGGAACAAGAGGATGATGATTCCTGTTCTGGACAAGCCGGCCACGATGGACTTTTTCAGCCTCGGTGTAAAATTCGGATTGATTTATTATCTTTAAGGATGTGTCATCCTGACCGAAGCGAAGGATCTTGCTGGTTGGAAAGACGAGATCCTTCGGTCGCTACGCTCCCTCAGGATGACAGAAGAGCAGGTTTTTCACGTACGTCCAATTCACCACTACAACTACTCATCATGGAGCACCAATGAGCAAACTACGATCCATCGCGGTCATGGCGATCGCGATCCTCTTCCTGGCCGGATCTCTCGCGGCCCAGTCGAAGGATTCCGTCAAAACAGTCGATTCCACCAAACAAGAAAAGCCGAAAACGGCGGTTCAGAAAGGAAAGGATCTTGTGGTCATCGAAACGAACATGGGGACTATCGAGCTTAAGTTGTTCCGCGCGCAGGCTCCGAAAACGGTCGAGAACTTTGAAGGTCTCGCAAAGAAGGGATATTACAACGGCCTGACCTTCCACCGCGTGATCGAAAAGTTCATGCTCCAGGGGGGCGATCCGACCGGTACGGGCGCCGGGGGAGAGAGCATCTATGGAAAGGATTTTGAAGATGAAATCAGCCCCGATCTGAAGTTCGACCGCCCCGGGCTCCTTGCGATGGCGAACAGAGGGCCGGGCACCAACGGCAGCCAGTTTTTCATCACGCTCGTTCCGACGACATGGCTCAACGGCCACCATACGATTTTCGGCGAAGTTGTCGGCGGGATGGACGTCGTCGAGGCGATCGGCAAGGTGAAGACGTCCAAACCGGGCGACAAGCCGCTCACCCCGGTCGTCATGAAGAAGGTCTATCTCAAGGAGGGCAGTGAGAAAGCTCCCAAAGAGTCCAAGCCGAAAAAGTAACCCCCCAGGGAGAGCCGCGTGACCGATCCCGTACCCGAAGATCGGGCGGGGCGATCCGCCCTGCAGACCCGCCGGGCGACCGGCGGCGGCGGCACGTTGGGTGAACTGGAGCGGTCTCTCCGGCAAGGGGAGATCGCTCCTCTGTATCTGTTCCACGGCGAGGAGGACTTCCTGATCGGCGAAGCGGTCCAGCGCGTCGTCGAGTCCGCTCTCGAGCCGGGCGCGCGGGAGTTCGACCTCGACACCGTCCGGGGAGCCGAACAGGATGCTATGGATATCTCCTCGATCGTCGCGTCCTATCCGATGATGGGGAAGCGGCGCGTGGTCGTTGTACACGAGATCGACAAGGTCGCCAACCTGGAACGGTTGCTTCCGGTGGCGGAGCAGCCCCCGGCCTCGGCGAGCCTCGTCTTGATCTCCGCGAAGCCCGACTTCCGTCTGAAGTTTTTCCGCGCCGTCCGCGAGAAGGGAGTCGTGCTGGAGTGCAAGCGGCTGGCCGAGTACGAGATGCCCGAGTGGGTCGAAGGACGCATCAGGAAGCTCGGCAAGGAACCGAGCGCGGAGGCCTGCCAGCTTATCCCGTCCTATGTCGGCAGGTCGCTCCGCGAGGTCCAGAACGAGATCGAAAAACTCGTCATCTATGTCGGCGACAAGAAATCGATCGACGCCGGGGACGTCAACAGCGTCGTGGGGATGTCGAGGCAGTTCAATATTTTTGAGCTGCAACGGGCGATGGGGCTCCGGAACATGCAACGGGCGATGGAGATCATGGAGCGGATGCTCAAAAGCGGCGAATCTCCGGTGGGGATGATCGTCATGCTGACCCGCTACTATCAAAAAATCTGGCTCCTCCAGGAGTTCGTCGGGAAAAGGATCCCCGAGTCGCAGCTCCCGGCTCAAATGGGCATGAGCCCCTTCGCCCTCAGGGAATATCTTGCGGCCGTGAAAAACTACCCGGCGGAGACGCTCCGCAACTGTTTTCGCGCGCTGGTGGAGGCCGACGAGTCGTTGAAGTCGTCTCAGATGGACGAGCGGCTGACGATGACGCTCCTCGTCTTCAAGCTGGCGGGGCCCGGATGACCGGCGGGGTATCGAAACCGTGCCGATTGGCCCCGAATCCGGCCGCGGAGGAACATTTGACCCGTTCAAGAAGTTACATGGGTAGCTGAATGCCCCTCGGGGAGCAGACCGCGGCCCGCGTGCGGACCGACGAAGAATTGATCGGGGCGTTTCAGAACGGCGACCAGCGGGCGTACGATCTCCTCGTCGGCCGGTACAAGGACCAGCTCGTCAATTTTGCGTTCCGGTTTCTTGGGGAATACGACGGGGCGGATGAGGTGGCCCAGGAGACGCTGATCAGGGTCTACCGGAAGAAACACTCGTACAAGCCGATCGCCAAATTTTCGACCTGGATCTACACGATCGCCGCGAACCTCGCGAAGTCGGAGCTCCGCCGGCGCACACGGCACGGCTTGTTTTCCCTCAGCGGCCGGCGCCGGGGCGGCGGGGAGAGGGAGTTCGAACCGGCGGACCACCGGAATCCCACCGACGGACAGGCGGAGAGAAGCCTGCAGTCGGGGCTCATCCAGGATGCTCTTGATTCCCTCCCGCCGAAGTACAGGGAGGTGGTGGTCCTGCGGTATGTCCAGGAGATGAGCTATGAGGAGATCTGCGAGATCTCTCACACCTCGATGGGTACGGTGAAGTCGCGCCTGAACAGGGCTCGGCTCCGCCTTCAGGAGTTGTTGAAGGGCGCTCTCGATGACGAATGACAGAATGGAACAAAGGGACGATCCCTCCGACCGGATCAAGCGGGCTCTGAAGAATCTTCCCCCGGTCAAAGCCGCGCCCGATTTTGAAGCGCGGCTGCAGCGGCGGCTCGACGAGCCGGAGCGGCGGGAAGCGAATGCCCGATGGTGGCAAAAGATTTTCACCCCCGAGAGAGTGCCCGCGTTCGGATATTCCCTCATGGCCCTTGTCGCCGTCGGATTCGTTTCCTATTACATGTTCTGGCGCTCGGGGATGACTCCGGAGGGTGCCGTCGAATCCGTCCAGGCTCCAACCGGACGCGCGACGCCCGCGCCGCCGCCGGTTCTCAGGCAGGGGGAATCTGCCGGGGGACTGGAAGAGAGTAATTCAGGGGCGGCTGCTTCCACGGAACCGGGATCAAAGGCGCCCGCCCCGCGGGAAATACCTGCAGGGAAGGATAAGACACCGCTCATGACGAAAACCGATCTTCCGGGCGTCGCGAGGGACGCAGATCGCAGGCTTGAGAGCTCTTCGCGCAACAGGGTCGGCTTCGGAGACGCATCTCCCAGCGCCTCACAAGCGCCGAGAGACGAGGTGAGCGCACCGGCGGCGAATGTGCAACTCCAGCAGGTCAGTCCCTCCCAGGCGAAGAAGGCGGGACCGCTGGCCCCCCAGATGCGAAAGCAGCAAGCCGTTCCTTCCACGACCTACGACCTGAAAAAAGGGGAGGAGTTCCGGCAAGAAGCGGCCGCGGCGGTGACCGCACCGGCTCCCGATTCGGCCGCCCGACGGGATAGTCTCCGGCTGGATTCCCTGAGGAGGGCGAGGGCAAAGAAGCCACCCGAGTGATTGGGGGGAGTTCACTTTGTCATCCTGAGCGAAGCGAAGGATCTTGCTGGTTGAATCGACGAGATCCTTCGGTCGCTACGCTCCCTCAGGATGACATATTCGCTGAAAGTAAGACACCACCCCCGGGTCGATTTGTGATTCTGCCGGATTTTTATTATACTATATGGTCAAATTTCGACGGAATCGGAGATTACAATGCAAAAAGGAATTCATCCAGGATATAAGAAGGCGCTCGTCACCTGCGTTTGCGGGAGCGTCTTTGAGACCCGCTCCACGAGCGGCAACATGAAAATTGAAATCTGTTCCAAATGCCATCCCTTTTATACCGGAAAGCAGAAGCTTGTCGACTCGGCCGGTCGCGTCGAGCGGTTCAATAAGAAATATGCGAAAAAGACCCCTGTAGTACCCGCGACTGCTTGACCCGGGATCAAACCACGTTACCTTCAGAAACGGAATTCCGGTCGATCGGAATTCCGTTTTTGCTGCAATAGGGTCGCATGCACATCTGCCTCTTCGAAGATATTCATTACCGGAATTTTCTCCCGCTCGCATACCTGCGGCCTCTCTACGAGCTCCGGTGCGGCGCCTCCACGCTCAGGGAAAACCTCGAGTCCTGGTTTCCCGGGAACGCCGTGTCCCTCCACGTCCGTCCTGATCTCGCCGGATTCTGGCGCCGCGAGCATTCCTCTCAATCCGTAAATACGCTCGCGGACCGTGACACCTGGTTCATCAACGGCCGCGTCATCGCGGACGAGCGCCTCGTGAAGCTGGTCCGGTCGAAGAAACCCCGGCAATGCGCGTACTTCAGAGGCGGCGATCTTGCCGCCTTCCGCGTCGACGGGGGAAATCTCCGCACGTTTCTTCACCGGTGGCCCGAGCCCATCGGACCGGAGGACGTCGCGGGACTCCCCGCGGAGCAGATCGATTGCGCGATGGTGCGGTATCCCTGGGACCTGGTCTCCAACACTGCGGCAGAGATCGAGAGATTCTTCGGATTGCGCCGGCGACGCGACGGCGCGGCGGGAAAGACGCGTGTCGACCGGAGAGCCACGCTGCTGAACGGCAGGCAGATAAGAATCGGCCGGGAGAGCGTCGTGAAGGCGGGCGCGGTCATCGATGCCACCGGGGGACCCGTCCTTCTCGGCCGCAACGTCACCGTCCTTCCGCATGCCATGATTGAAGGGCCCGCATCGATCGGGGAGCACTCGGTCATCAGGGCCGGAGCGAGGATCTATCACGGAACTTCGATCGGAGCGCACTGCAAGGTGGGGGGAGAAGTGGAGGCCTCAGTCGTCCAGTCTTACTCCAACAAGCAGCATGACGGATATCTGGGCCACTCCTACCTCGGGAGCTGGGTGAATCTCGGCGCCGGTACGATCACGAGCGACCTCAAGAACACATACGGACACGTCAGGGTGCGCCTGGGCGGGGAGGAAATCGACACGGGGCTGCAGTTCGCCGGACTCACGATGGGAGACCACTCGCTGAGCGGCATCGGTTCCCTGTTCGATGCCGGGACCGTCGTCGGCGTCGCCTGCAATCTCTTCGGGCCGGGCATCCCGCCGAAATTCGTCCCTTCGTTTTCATGGGGGGGACAGGGGCGCTTCACTCTCCACGATCCCGGGAGGGCGGTCGAGACCGCGAGCAGGATGATGGCGCGGCGCGGCGTCGCGATGAGCGACGCGTACCGGGAACGGCTTCTGGAACTCTGTTCGATCACCCGGACCGAACGCGCCAACGCGGGGATATCGTAGATGGCAACCGAGACCGCGGAGCGCCAGGCATTGTACGCCGGTCCCCGGGGGACCGCCGTCAAGATACTGAACCGGATCGAGCGGACCGACTCGTATCTCGACAAGCTCCTCGACGTGGAGCTGAGGTCGGGGGAGCTCTCCGATCTGGACAAGAACCTGCTCGCGGAGATCGTGCACGGCGTCATGCGCTGGCAGGGAAGGCTCGACTGGGTGCTGAACGGGTTCACGCACGGGAATTTTTCGAAATCCGAGGTCAACGTCAAGAACACCGCCCGCGTCGCGCTCTACCAGCTCCTGTTCCTGACCCATGTGCCCCACTACGCCGCCGTCAACGAGGCGGTCGAGTTCATCAAGCGGATCCGCGGCGAAAAATCGGGCCATCTCGTCAACGCGGTCCTTCGGAACATCATCCGGAGCCTCGACGCGATCCATTATCCGAAACCCGACGACGACCTCGCGCAATACCTCGCGGTCTACTATTCGCACCCCCTCTGGATGGTGAAGCGCTGGATGACCCGGTTCAACAGGGAGGAGCTCGAGAAGTTTCTGGCGGTCAATAACGAGATTCCCAGCCTGACCCTCCGCATCAACAAGCTGAAGATCGCGCCCCCCGAATTCCTCTCGATGCTCGACACCGCCAGGATCACCTACCAGGGGTCGAGCTTCATCGACTATTTCATCAAACTGAAAAGCCTTTCGGGGATCGGGCAGATGAAGATGTTCCAGAGCGGGTTCTTCTCGATCCAGGACGAGAGCGCGGCGCTCGCGGTGCTCCTGCTCGACCCGCAGCCCGGGGACCGTGTCATCGACATGTGCGCGGCGCCGGGGGGCAAGACGACGTTTATCGCGGAACTGATGAACAATCAGGGGGAGCTTCTCGCCGTCGACAAGTACGAGAGCCGGCTCAGGATCATCAAAATCAATTGCGAGCGGCTCGGCATCCGGAACGTCCGGTTGCACGTGGCGGACGGAACCGTCATCGATACCCCGCAGGCGGACCGGGTGCTGATCGACGTCCCCTGTTCCGGGCTGGGAGTCCTCAGAAAAAAACCCGACATCAAGTGGAAGCGCGAGCCGGAGGATATCGAGCGGCTTGCCCGTCAGCAGACGAACCTCCTCGAACGGGGCGCGCAGCTCGTAAAACCCGGCGGCGTCCTGGTCTACAGCACGTGCACGACCGAGCCGGAGGAAAACGGAATGCAAATCCGGTCGTTCCTCGACCGGCATCCGGAATACTCGCTCGACGACGCCTCCCGCTTCGTCAATAAGGCCGCGGTGGGCCCGGACGGCTCGATCGAGACGTTTCCCCACCGGCACCATATCGACGGGACATACGCGGCGCGGCTCGTAAAGTCTCCTGCCGCGGCGCCGGAAACCAACCACCAGACGGAGGCGACAGAGGCATGAAATCGATCTTGAAAGCACGGCCTGTCGAGGGGAACGAATGGAAGCGCGGCCTCTCGCTCGCCGACCGTCCCGAGCCGTCCATTGAGTCGTCCACCGACGCGAAGCTCCGGGTCGTCGCCGGCGCCGTTTGCGGGACCGACGGGGGGATTTACGACTCGAAGGACTCGCTCCGCCGGGAGATGCTGAAAGCCAGGCGGCCCGAGGTGATCATCGGCCACGAGTTCTGCGGCAGGATCGTCGATTCGGGCACGAAGGCGAGGGAGATGATCGCGCAATTGATGATCCGCCACGCCCGGGGAAACGCCCGCGTGGGGAAGTTCATCGGCCGGAGGAACGCGAAGCAGCTCTCGAAAGACCGGCATTTTGACGAAGTGTTGGAGGAACACTTTTTCGCCTCGGCCGAAATGCACGTCACCGACGGAACGTGCTACCAGTGCCGGCTGGGCGAGCGCCACGTTTGCCAGCACACGGTGATCAAGGGAGTGCACGACGACGGGGCGTTCACGAACTTCGTAGTGGTGCCCGCGGAAAACATCGTGCTGTTTCCCGCCGGCGAGATTCCGCCCGAAGTCATCGCGTTCATGGATGCTCTGGGCAACGCCACCCACACGGTGCAGTCGGTCCCCTCCAGGGGGGGCACCATCGCGATTCTGGGTTGCGGAGTGCAGGGGTTGATGGCGACGGCGGTCGCGAAATATGCCGGCGCCAAGAAGGTCTTCGTCACCGACGCCTCGCACGGAACGGTGACGCACGAGAAGCTGGAGGAGACGCGTTTCAGGCTGGCAACACTGTACGGAGCGGACGCATGCTTCGACGTTTCGGTCCCCGCCGAGCATGAGGCGTTCATGCAACGGGTGATGAAGGAAACCAATAACACCGGGGTCGACGCCGTGTACGAGATGTCGGGAAGTTACCGCGCCTACGAGGATGCCTTCCGCGTGGTGAGGATGGGCGGGGCGATCTCCCTTCTCGGATTGCCGTCCGGAGTCATGCAGATGGATTTTGCGAAGGATGTGATCTTCCGGGGCGTGACGATCCACGGGATCATCGGCCGGCGCGTATTCGAAACGTGGGACCTGATGCGGCAGATCCTGAAAAAGGGCCTGGCCGAAAAATTCGTCTCGACCGGTTTTATCACGCACGATCTCCCGCTCGCGCGGTTCGAAGAGGGGTTCACCGCCCTCCGAAACGGCGACGGGCTGAAGGTGCTGCTCCGGCCGGAGAAATGACGAATGTCATCCTGAGGGAGCGAAGCGACCGAAGGATCTCCACGCGCCAAGGAATAGATCCTTCGCGGAGTTTACACTGAGCGAAGCGAACGTGCTCAGGATGACACATACAATATTACAATCGATCCGCTCATATGGGTATTTCAATGACTGACAACATGGATCTCATCCGCGCCGAGCTCGCGCGCCTCGAGGAGACGAAAACTTATAAATACGAGACCGCCCTGGAAGGCCCCCAGGGGGGCATGGTCGAGGTGGGGGGAAAAAAGCTCGTGATGCTCGCTTCGAACAACTACCTCGGCCTCTCCAACCATCCCGCGGTCAAGTCGGCCGCAATCCGGGGAATCCGCGAGTACGGCTACGGGGTCGCGTCGGTCCGCTTCCTCTGCGGGACACAGGACATCCACAGGGATCTCGAAAAGAAAATCGCGAAGTTCATCGGGTGCGAGGATGCCATCCTCTACTCCTCCTGCTTCGCGGCGAACGAGGGGTTCTTTGCCTCGCTCGTGAACGAGAAGATGGGCCTGAACCAGTACAAGGATGTGCTCTACAGCGACAGGCTGAATCATGCGAGCATCATCGACGGGCAGCGCCTTTGCCGGCCTGAACTGGTGGACAAGAAAATCTATCAGCACGCGGACATGGCCGACCTGGAGCGGATGCTGGAGGAGGACAAGAACCGGGACTACCGCTTCCGGATCATCGTCACCGACGGCGTCTTCAGCATGGAGGGGGACCTGGCGCCCCTCGACGCGATCGTCCGGCTCGCGAGGCGATACGGGGTCATGGTGTTCGTCGACGATTCCCATGGAATCGGCGCGTGCGGCCGCACCGGGAGGGGGACTCCGGAGGCGACGCAGACGAGGGGAGACATCGATATTCTGAGCGGGACGCTCGGGAAGGCGATCGGAGGCGCGGCGGGCGGCTATGTCGGCGGCTCGCGCGAGATGGTCGCGTACCTGCGCCAGAAATCGCGCCCGTACACCTTTTCGAATTCGCTTCCTCCCCCGATCGTCTACGGCGCTGCTGCGGCGTTCGACCTGCTCGTGAAGAACCGTTCGATCGTCGCGCGGCTCCGGGAAAACACGGAGTACTTCC
This sequence comes from Bacteroidota bacterium, assembly GCA_036522515.1. Classification (NCBI taxonomy): domain Bacteria; kingdom Pseudomonadati; phylum Bacteroidota; species Bacteroidota bacterium. Next base: position 164,470 of record DATDFQ010000015.1, on the reverse strand, counting down.
GGGCACGGATCAAGGCGCTCGGATTCAGGATCCTTGACGGGACGCACCCGATCGTGCCCGTTATGCTCGGGGAGGCGGCGGTCGCGCAGGAGATGAGCGCAGCGCTCCTCAAAGCGGGCGTGTTCGTCAAGGGGTTATGGTTCCCGGTCGTGCCCCAGGGCGAGGCGCGCCTCCGCGCCCAGATATCGGCGGCGCACACCCGCCGGCACCTCGATCGCGCTCTCGAGGCGTTTGAGCGCGTCGGGAAAAAAATGAACGTGCTTACCAAGGACTAAAAGGAATTCCAATGAAACCGCTTACCGAATCAAACGTGCTGGACGCGCTCCGCTCCGTGAAGGATCCGGATCTGCACCGCGACATCGTGTCATTGAATTTCATCAAGAACCTTTCCATCAAGGGGAACAACCTGAGTTTTGCGATCGAACTGACGACGCCCTCCTGTCCCGTGAAGGATGAGCTGAAGGCCTCCGCGATCCAATCGATCCGGGATCGGATCGGGGATGTCGGAACGATCGACGTGGAGATGACCTCGAACGTTAGAAGCAGCAACGCGGGGCAGCGGGCCAATCTTCTCCCCGGCGTGAAGAACACCATCGCGGTGGCGAGCGGAAAAGGAGGGGTGGGGAAGTCAACGGTCGCGGTGAATCTCGCCGTCTCCCTTGCCCTCGACGGAGCGTCGGTCGGGTTGATCGACGCGGATATCTACGGGCCGAGCATCCCTCTGATGATGGGCATCAGCACGAAGCCGGTGGTGGTCGATCAGAAACTCGTCCCGCTCGAAGCGCACGGTATCAAGGTGATGTCGATCGGGTTCCTGGTCGAACCGCTCCAGGCGGTGATCTGGCGGGGGCCCATGGTGAGCGGCGCCCTGAAGCAATTCATGTCCGATGTCTCCTGGGGCGAGCTGGATTATCTCGTGTTCGACCTTCCCCCCGGGACCGGGGACATTCACCTGACGCTTGTGCAGACGATCCCTCTCTCCGGCGCCGTCGTGGTCACGACCCCCCAGGATATCGCGCTCGCGGACGCCCGGAAGGCGTTCAAGATGTTCGAAAAGGTGCACGTCCCCGTCCTCGGAATCGTCGAGAATATGAGCTACTATATCTGCGGGAGTTGCGGCCACCGGGAGGATATCTTCGCGACGGGGGGCGGGCGGCGCGCTTCGGAGGAACTGGGGACGTCGTTTCTGGGAGAGATCCCGATCTACACGCCGATCCGTGTCGGCGGAGACATCGGCAAGCCGATTGTCACGCTCGAGCCCGAATCGGAGCAATCGAAGAATATCCGGCAGATCGCCCGCTCCATGGCCGCGCAGGTGAGCATCCACGGGTTCGACGGTGAGGCGAAGCCGGCGATCGAAATCAGCCTGAACATGTAGGAAGGGTGCGGAATCCATGACAGACTCTCTTCGGGAACGCGTCGAAGGCGCGCTGGAGGAATGCCGGCGGTACCTGCACGCCGACGGCGGGGACATCGAGCTGGTCGAAATCCGCAGCGGCGGGATTGTCATTCTGAAGTACCACGGCACCTGCGCGATCTGCCCGATGTCGCCCATGACGCTGCGCGCGGGGCTCGAGCGATCGATCCTCTCCGCGGCGCCCGAGATCAAGAGGGTGGAGGCGGTGCAGAAATGAAATTGTCATCCTGAGCACGTTCGCTTCGCTCAGTGTAAACTCCGCGAAGGATCTCGTTCTTCGAGGTGGGAGATTCTTCGCTTCACTTCGTTCCGCTCAGAATGACAGGGGGGTGTCACACCCCCGCGATCTCCGAAACGCTTCTCTCCCTGACGCCGATGATCCGGCTTCCCGATCTCCTGACGAGCTCGTGATTGTGCGTCGCCAGGATCACCGCGGTGCCCCGGCTGTTGATTTTCTTCAGGAGCTGCAGGATCTCGAGTGAGGTCGCGAGGTCGAGGTTCCCGGTCGGTTCGTCGGCAAGGATCACGAGCGGATCGTTCACCAGCGCCCGCGCTATGACCATCCGCTGCTGCTCTCCCCCCGAGAGCTCATGCGGCATCCCGTTTCGCTTATGGCTCAACCCCACGTCCGCCAGCGCCTGCAGCACCTTCTTCCCAATCTCGGCCTTTTTCGCGCCCGTCACCTCGAGCGTAAACGATACATTCTCAAAGACCGTCCTGTCTTCCAGGAATCGAAAGTCCTGAAACACGATCCCGAGCGTGCGGCGGAGTTTCGGGATGTCGCGCTTCCGCGCCGACGAAGTGCTGAAAGCGCCGACGGTGACCGTCCCCTCTTCCGGAAGAAGGTCGAAATAGATCAATCTGAGCAGGGTCGTCTTGCCCGAGCCGGTGTCGCCCACCAGGCAAACGAACTCGCCCCGGCGGATTTCCAGGACGACGTCGGTGAGGACGGGCTGGCGTTCGAACGACACGGAGACGTGGTCGAGGCGAATCATCGTATCCGGGTTCTGTGCGGAATCGGCGCTCAACGGCGGGACCTCTTTCTGTTCCTGATGACCGAGGCGGCGAGCTTGATCGCCTCGATCATGCTGCCGGGATCGGCGAGGCCTCGCCCGGCGATATCGAACGCCGTGCCATGGTCCGGCGAGGTGCGGACGATCCGAAGCCCGGCGGTGAAATTGACTCCCGATGAAAAGGCGCTCATTTTGAGGGGTATGAGGCCCTGGTCATGGTACATGGCAAGCACCGCGTCATAGGAGCGAAACGCGGCAGCGCCGAAGAAACCGTCGGCCGGAAAGGGCCCGCTCGCGAGGATCCCGGCCTTGCGCGCCCGGTTGATCGCGGGGCTGATGGTCAGAATCTCCTCCGCGCCGATGTGGCCGCGTTCACCCGCATGGGGGTTCAGGCCGAGCAGGGCGATCTTCGGCCGCTTGATCGCGAAGTCGCGGCGCAACGAAGCATCGATGACGCGAAGTTTCTTCACGATCCGGTCGACTGAGAGGTTCTGCGACACCTGCCTGAGCGGGAGATGCACCGTGGCCAGCGCCACCCTGAACCCGCCGGCGACGAGCATCATGGCGGAGTCGCGCGCGCCGGAGCGCCAGGCGAGAAATTCCGTCTGCCCCGGATACCGGTAGCCGGAGCGGAACATCGCATCTTTCGAGACCGGCGCCGTCACCATCCCGTCCACGGCCCCGTCGAGGCAGAGGGAGAGAGCTTCTTCAAGCGCCTGGGCGCTCCGTCTCCCGCTCGCCGCAGAGAGGAGGCCGGGCCTGATCCGGGGCGTCCCGCGGCCCGACGAAACGACGGCGATCGCGCCCGGCGTCCCGTCTCCCGGCATTTTCCCGACCGTGGTGAAGCGAAGAGAGATCCCGAGCTTGCGGGCATAGTATTCGAAGACGCCGGCCGAACCCACAAGGACCGGCGAACAGATCTTCCGCACGGCGGGGGATCGAAGGCTCTTCAGCACCACTTCCGGCCCGATCCCGTTGAAATCCCCCATTGTAATCGCGATGACCGGCTTCATTGGCAGATAGATCCTTCGCGGGGATTCTCTTCAGGCCGTCTTCCAGTTCCTCAGGAAGTTTACGAGCAGCCGCACGCCGACGCCCGAGCCCCCCTTGGGCGCATACGGGAGCGATTCTTCGAGGATCGCCGTGCCCGCGATATCGAGGTGGACCCACTTGTACCCGTCGACGAACTTTTTGAGAAAAAGCGCGGCGGTGATGGCCCCGCCCCAGCGGCCCCCCACATTTTTTACATCCGCCACGTCGCTCTTGATCTGCGGCTCGTATTCCTCAAACATCGGAAGCTCCCAGACCCGCTCGTACGTCGCTTCCCCGGCTGTCTTGAGCGCCGCCATGAGACCGTCGTCGTTCCCCATCATTCCGGAGGCGTGGTGCCCGAGGGCCACGACGCACGCCCCGGTCAGGGTCGCGAGGTCGATCACGGCCTTCGGTTCGTACTTCGAGGCGTAGACGAGCGCGTCGGCGAGCACGAGCCGCCCCTCGGCGTCGGTGTTGTCCACCTCGGAGGTTTTTCCGCCGTAATGCGTGATGATGTCCCCCGGCCTCATCGCCAGCCCGCCCAGCAGATTCTCGGTGGAAGGAATGAGGCCTACGATATGAAGGGGCAGATCGAGCCGGCTCGCGGCCTCGAGCGTCCCGACCACCGCCGCGGCGCCGCTCATATCCATTTTCATTTCCGCCATCCCGCTCGAGGGCTTGATGGAGATCCCGCCGCTGTCGAACGTGATTCCCTTGCCGACGAGCACGATCGTGTCGAGGTCCTTGCGTCCCGAGTTGTGCTCGAGGATGATGAACCGGGGCGGCCTCTCGCTTCCCAGGTTGACCGCGATCAGTCCGCCGAATCCCATCCGCTCGATCCGTTTCTTGTCCCAGACCTCCGCGCGGTATCCGTGGGCGAGCGCAGAGCGCCTGGCGGCATCGGCGAGCGTTTCGGGGTAGAGTTCGTTCCCCGGAGCGTTTTCCAGATCCCTCGCCAGGGTGACCGCCTCGCAGACGATGCGGGCCTCCCGGGCGGCTTTCTTCAGGAGCGCGGCCGTTGCGGGGGCAGGATCGAACAGCGTCAGTTCGCGCACCTTCTTGTCGTGCTGTTCCTTGTCCGTGAAGTATTTGTCGTAGCGATACAGAGAGAGGACTGCGCCCTCGATCAGGGCCTCCGCGAGCTCGGGCATCTCCGTTCCGGCCGGGGCGGCCGGAAGAGCGATCGCGAGGTGCCTGACGTTTGAGCTGCGGGCCCGCTTGGCCGCGGCCGCGGCGGCCCGCCGGTAGCCCTCGAGCGTGCGGGGATGGTCGGCCTTCTCACTCCCGAGGCCCGCAAGGATGAGTCTCGGCGCGGAGATCCCGCCCTCGCTGAAGAGCGCGAGGACCTGGCCCTCTTTCCCCTCGAACTTCTCGAGTTCGACCGCCCGGTCGATTCTTTTCCCGAACAGCTTGCGGAGGGTCGACATCTCCTGGCGAAACAGCTTCGCCTCCTGGGGGATGAAGAGCGCGACGGCATCCGCACGCACCCGTTTGAGCGTGGATTGAATGGTGGTAAGCTTCATCATGATTTGATTCCTTCAGTTGAGGATCCGGCCACGTACTTCTTGGCCCTGGCGACCACTTCGGGGACGACCGCGTCGAGCCGGGCGTCGAAGAGACGGGCGCCGGCCGCGTTCAGGTGGCCGTTCCCCCCGAACTCTTTCGCAAGCTCGTTGACCGGAATCCGGCCCTTCGACCGGAAACTGATCTTTACGCCGTTTTCCAGCTCGTTGAAGAGAATTCCCACGAGGACGCCCCGCACGCCCATGGGGAATGTAGTGAAATTATCGGTATCCACGCCGGTCGTGCCGGTCGCGCTGAACATTTTTTGGGTGCAGACGATATAGGCGAGCTTCCCGTCGTGGGCGATTTTCATGGAGTCGAGGACCTCCCCCAGGAGACGCAGGCGTCCGGGGCTCCAGTTCTCGTAGACATTTTCGAAGATGGAGGTCGGGTCGGCGCCGCGTTCGATCAGGTGGGCGGCGATGAGATGGATTTCGGGGTCGGTCCGGGGATACCGGAACGAACCGGTGTCGGTCATGATCGCGGTGTAGAGCGCCCGGGCGATTTCCTTCGTGATGGAAACGCCGGGGAGTTCCTTCAGGATCCTGTAAACGATCTCCCCCGTGGAGGTGGCCCCGTCGTCGATTACGTACCGGTCGGCGAACGGATCGGGATCGAGGTGGTGGTCGACGACGATCTTCACGCCCTTCGCCGCCCGGAGCGGTTCCTCGAGGCTCGGCAGGCGCGCAGGATGGTTCGTGTCGAGGACGACGATGCAATCGGCTTTCAGGAGGGTCTGGCGGTCGCGATCGGAGGAGAACTGCACGAGGTCCTGGCCGGGGTCGAGCCAGCGATAATTTTCGGGGGTGCTGCTGTGATTCAGGATCGAGACGCTCTTGCCCATCTGCCTCAGCGCCCACGCGAGGGCGAGTTCGGAGCCGAGCCCGTCGCCGTCGGGGTTGACGTGCGTGGTGAGGACGAACTCCTGGTGCAGGGCCATGATGCTCGCCGCCTGGCGGATCGCTTCTCCCGGATCTTGAATCTGCATGCGGTTCACGGGTTAACCGCCCTTACTGGATCGTCCAGGTCTCCCCGTGATGCAATAGTTTTTCGAGATCGCCTTCGCCCTGCTTCTGGACGGCCTGCTCGATCTGTTTCACCACCTCGGCCTCGTAAAGCGGCCGCTCGACCGAGTAGATGACGCCCGCGGGACGCGGCAAACCGGCGATGCTCGACATCCGCGCAAGGATGAACGAGAGCATCGTGTCTTTCTCGTTGTGGACGATCAGATCGCTTGCCGAATAGGCGCCCTCCTTGAGCGATACCACGGTCGGCGTAAATCCCTCGAGCCGGATCCCTTTGTCGCGATCCTTTCCGAAGATCATCGGCTTTCCGTGCTCGATGAACACGACGTTCTCCTCCTTCGTCTCTTTTTCCGTGTAGGTGAAGAAGGCGCCGTCGTTGAAGACATTGCAATTCTGGTAAATCTCGACGAACGACGTTCCCTTGTGTTCCGCCGCCCTCCGGACCACGGTCTGGAGATGTTTCGGGTCCCGGTCGAGCGTGCGCGCGACGAACGACGCCTCGGCCCCGAGAGCGACAAGGAGCGGGTTGAACGGATGGTCGATGGAGCCGTAGGGAGTCGACTTGGTCACCTTTCCCACCTCGGAGGTGGGCGAGTATTGCCCCTTGGTCAACCCGTAGATCTGGTTGTTGAAGAGCATGATTTTCAGGTCGATGTTCCGGCGGCAGACGTGGATGAGGTGGTTTCCGCCGATGCTGAGGCCGTCCCCGTCGCCCGTCACCACCCAGACCATGAGGTCGGGGCGCGCGATTTTCAGGCCGGAGGCGATCGCGGGAGCGCGCCCGTGGATCGAATGAAAGCCGTACGTATCCATGTAGTAGGGGAACCGGCTCGAACAACCGATGCCGGAGACGAACGCGACGTTGTGTTTCGGGATGTTCAGGTCGGGCATCACGCGCTGCACCTGGGCGAGGATCGAATAGTCGCCGCACCCGGGACACCACCGGACGTCCTGGTCGGACTGGAAGTCCTTCGCGGTCTGCTTCACCGCGGGAATTTTCGGCACGTCTCTGAGAGTTTCTTCAACTAAGTTGGTCATTGGTCACCTATAGGATTTCGTCAATTTTCTCTTCGATCTCGCTCGCCCGGAAGGGCAACCCCTGGATCTTGTTCAGGCTCAGCGCGGGGATCAGGTACTTCGCCCGCAGAAGGCGGGAGAGCTGCCCGAGGTTGAGCTCAGGAACAAGGATGTTCTTGAAGTTATAGAGGATCTCGCCCACGTTTCTCTGGAACGGGTTCACATATCTCAGGTGAAGGTGGGAAACCGACTTTCCTTCCCGGCGCTTGGCTTCCACGGCGGTCCGGATCGCGCCGTAGGTGCCGCCCCAGCCGACCACGAGCAGGTCGCCCTTCTCGTCGCCTTCGACTACGGCATCGGGGATGTCGTCTGCGATGCGGTCGACTTTTGCCTGCCGCATCTTCACCATGAACTCATGATTCTCGGGATCGTAGCTCACGTTCCCGGTGATGTGCTGTTTTTCCAGACCGCCGATCCGGTGTTCGAGCCCGGGTGTCCCGGGAATCGCCCAGGGGCGCGACAGTGTTTTCTCGTCGCGCAAATAGGGCTGGAAGCCGGCCGGATCCGTCCTGAAGGACGGCCTGATATCCGGAAGCGATGAGATCTCGGGAATCAACCACGGTTCCGCGCCGTTCGCGAGATAGCCGTCCGAGAGAAGGATGACCGGCGTCATGTACTTGATCGCGATCCGCACCGCTTCGAACGCGGCGATGAAGCAATCGGCGGGTGTGGAGGATGCGATCACGGGGATCGGCGCCTCGCTGTTCCGCCCCAGGACCGCCTGCATGAGGTCCGCCTGCTCCGTCTTCGTCGGGAGCCCGGTGCTCGGGCCTCCCCGCTGAACGTCGACGATGACCAGCGGAAGCTCGAGCATGACGGCAAGTCCCATCGCCTCGCCCTTCAGGGCCATGCCGGGACCGCTTGTCGTCGTGACTCCGATGGCCCCGCCGTAAGACGCGCCGATGGCCGAAGAGATGCCGGCGATTTCGTCCTCCGCCTGAAAGGTCTTGACCCTGAAATTCTTGTGCTTGGAGAGCTCGTGCAGGATGTCGCTCGCCGGAGTGATCGGATAGCTGCCGAGGAAGATATCGAGGCCTGACTGTACGGAGGCCGCGATCAATCCCCATGCGACCGCCTCGTTCCCGGTGATGCTCCGGTACTTTCCGGCGGGTAGATCCGCGGGTTTTACTTCGTACCGCGCCGCGAAGATCTCGGTGGTCTCGCCGAAGGCGTACCCCGCCTTCAATACTTTGATGTTGGCTTCCACGAGCTCGGGATTCTTCTTGAACCGCTCCTGGAGCCACTTGATCGTCGGCTCCAGGGGCCTGGTGAACATCCAGTACATCATCCCCAGGGCGAAGAAGTTCTTGCTGCGATCGACGACCTTATTGGAGAGCCCCAGCTCGTCGAGTGCATTGTGCGTCAATTTCGTGATATCGACCGCGTGCACCTGGTATTTCGAGAGGGAGTCGTTCTCGAGGGGGTTCGCTTCGTACGCGGCGAGCTTGAGGTTCTTCTCGTTAAATCCGTCCCTGTTCGCGATGATGATGCCGCCGTCGCGCAAACTCCGGAGATTGACTTTCAGGGCGGCGGGATTCATGGCGACGAGGACGTCGCACGTGTCGCCCGGAGTGTTGATCTCCGTCGATCCGAAGTGGATCTGAAAACCGCTCACACCGAACAGGGTCCCCGCGGGGGCCCGGATTTCGGCCGGATAATCGGGGAAGGTGCTCAGGTCGTTTCCAAGAAGCGCGGTCGTGCTCGTGAACTGCATGCCGGTGATCTGCATGCCGTCCCCCGAGTCGCCCGCAAAACGGATCGTTACTTCGTCAAGATTCTTAAACGGTTTCGCCATGGTCTTTTATGCCGGTGCTGTTGAAAGTATTGTCTCTATCCAAGCTCGTTGAGGAACGGAAACCATCTCGAGAGATACCCCGACAGGATCGTCAGGTAGTTCGTCATGATGAGGGCGCCGACGGCGACCAGCATGATTCCCCCCACCACTTCCACGGTGTGCAGATGCTTCTTGAACCGGTTGAAGGCGCTGTAGAACGCCGTCAGGCTCATCCCGGCCAGCAAGAAGGGGACCCCGAGGCCGAGGGAGTAGCTCGTGAGGAGCACCATCCCTTTGCCGACCGAGTCCTGCTGGCTCGCGATCGCGAGGATCGCGGCCAGAATCGGCCCGATGCAGGGAGTCCACCCGAAGGCAAATGCCAGTCCGACGAGGAAGGCGCCGAAGTACCCCAGCTGCTTTCCCTCGGTGTGGAAGCGCTTCTCGTAATTCAGAAAGGGGATTTTGAAGACCCCGATCATGTGCAGGCCGAAGACGATGATGACCACCCCGGCGATCTTGCTGATGATGCCGATCTGCTCGTGCAGAAACCGGCCCACGACGGTTGCGGACGCGCCCAGGGCGATGAAGACCAGGGAGAAGCCGAGGATGAAGAAGACGGAATTTGCGACGATCCGGTTCCGGACCCGCTTCCGGTTGTCGGAATTCTGCATCTCGTCGAAGGAGACGCCGGAGATGAACGAGAGGTATCCCGGAACGATCGGGAGGACACAGGGGGAGATGAAGGAGAGCAGGCCGAACGCGAACGAAGTCAATATATTGACGTTTTCCAACTCATCTCCTCATCAATTAACGGCCCCGAATGACACCTATCCGCTCAGAATTACAGGCTTTTCGGCGGCCTGCCATTGAAAAGTAGCAAATTTTCGAGGAAATAACAAGCCGGGGTAGTGCCTCAGTGTGGTCGATTTCCTCCCCAACTCGTCATGCTGACATGCTCCTGGTCAGCATCTTTCAACTCTCTTATAAAGATCCCGACCTAATACATGTCGGGATGACGGCATAAGACGAAACAGCGACGTTGCGCGGGAGTGGGGTTATTCCCTCACCACCCACACCTTCACTTTTCCCGTCACCCCGGCGAGAAGCCGGACGTCGACGGTGTAGATCCCGAGCGCCTTGATCGGCTCTTCCAGCTCGACCGAGCGCTTGTCGATGACGATGCCCTGTTCCTTCAACGCGTCGGCCACCATCTGGTTCGTGACCGATCCGAAGAGCTTCTCATCTTCTCCCACCTTCACCTTCAACGTCACCGAGATCTTCTCGAGGTCCGCCGCCAGCTTTTCCGCCTGGTGGACCTCCTTCTTTTTCCGGTCGACGTGCTGCTTCTTCTCCTCTTCGAGGGTCTTCAGGCTCCCTTTCGTCGCGATATAGCCGATCCGGCGGGGGAGGAGATAGTTGCGGGCGTACCCGTCCTTCACCTCGACGATGTCGCCGAGTTTCCCGAGTTTTTCAAAATCCTGACGCAAAATGATCTTCATGTGGCTCCTTTTCGGTTGTCGTGACCTACCGGATCGTTTCCGAGACGAACGGCAGCATCGCGAGATGGCGGGCGCGCTTGATCGCCTTCACCAATTGACGCTGATGCCCGGCGCATGTGCCGGTGATCCTCTTGGGAATAATCTTCCCCTGCTCGGAGACGAACCGTATCAGCCTTTTTTCATCCTTGTAATCGATGTAGATTTCATCGTTTTCGCAAAACCGGCAGACGCGGTGTTTTCTGATTTGTTGATCTGGTTTAGGCATGGTTTATCTTCCCTGTGACTGAGTCGTTGGTTGGTCCTTGAGGAGGTGCGATTCCTCGTTGGTAAGGAATTTGTCGAAGGAATCATCCTCTGCGGTCGAAAATTCCTCCTCGTGCGTGTGCGCGGGAGGGCACGGGTGCGAAGCGTCGGCCGCCACGGGCCGCTTGTTGAGGAACTGAATGCGGCGCGCCTTGATCTCGACGATGTTCCGGTTGAACCCGTCGTCCGTCTTGAACAGATGGCTCTGGATTTCTCCGTCGATCAGGACGGCGCTCCCTTTCTTCAGCCGGTTTGTGCAGCTTTCCGCCAGCTTGTTCCAGGCGACGATGCCGATGTAACAGACGTCCTCCTGCCACTGGTTGTTCGCATCGCGGTACTTCCGGTTCGAAGCGATCGAAAAATTCACGACCGGCGTTCCGTTCGTCGTCTGCCGGAACACCGGGTCTTTCGTGAGATTTCCCGCGATGATGATGTAATTGAGTTCAGGCATTTTCAAGTCGGCCATGGTCATTCCCCTTGCAAAGAGATGAGTGTCATCCGTTCAGGCTGATCACGAGGCTTTTGGCGAACTTTTTTCTCCCGGCTCGTCGTCGAACAGGGGTTTCTTCTCCGGTTCGGACGGCGCTGCAGGCGCCGCTTCGGCCGCGGCCGGCTGGGCTGCGGGAGCCGCTGCGGCGGGGGCCGGAGCAGCAGGAGGAGGGGGGGGAGGAGGCGCGACCGCCGCGGGAGGCGGAGGAGGAGCCAGCGCCCGGGCTTTCAACGAGAGCTTGTCGATCTGGATGGTGAGGTACCGCAGGAAGTTCTGGTCCAGCTGAAACGTGCGCTGGAGCTGGGCGATCACCGGCTCCGTTCCGAGGAACTCGAGGTTCGCATAGAACCCGTTGTTCTTCTTCTGGATCGTGTAGGCGAGCCGCTTTCTCCCCCAACGGTTGACGGCGGTGATTTCGCCGCCGTTGCGGGTGATGACCTCCTGGATGTGGGTGATTGCCCCCTCGATCTGCGTATCCTCGAGGGAGGCGTTGACGATGAAGGTTGTTTCGTAGAGACGCTTGCGTGGTTCCATGACTGGCCCTTTGGACGTTGAAGATGCGATCCCCGAATAATTGTCCCGCCCCGGGCGGGATCAAATTCAGGGATAGGGTTTATTATTGTTGCTTCGACTATTTCAAATTGTTCTGTTAAAGCGGTTGATCGCGACGTCAAGGCCCTCGGCCACTGCGACGACCGCCGCGTCCCGGGCCCTCAGCGTGAGCGCGCGAACCGCGTCGAGCTCCCGCTTCTCGAACGGGGAGAGAACATACTGCGCGAGTTCGCTCTTGTCGGGCGGCATCGAATCGCCGCCGATCCCGCACCGGAGCCGGGGAAAATCGTCCGACTGCAGCTGCTCGATGATCGAGAAAAGGCCGTTGTGCCCTCCGTCGCTTCCCCCGCGCCGGAGCCGGATCGAGCCGAGCGGGAGATGAAAGTCATCGACGATCACCAGGAGGTCCTGCAACCCGAGCCCGAACTGGCCGACAATCTCCCGGACCGCCTCGCCCGAGTTGTTCATGTACGTCAGGGGTTGCACCAGGAGCACGCTTTCCGCTCCGATCACCCCCGCCGCGGAGCGGTAGTTGCTCTCGCCGCCGCTTCGGCGGATCTTCAGGCGGACCTTCAGCGCGAGCGCGAGCGCGTCGACGACCTCAAAACCGATATTGTGTCTCGTACCGTCGTACTGCGAACCGGGATTGCCGAGACCCACCAGGGCGCGCACGGCCGGAATCGCCGCCCCGACGGCCTACTTTTTCTTCTCTTCCTTCTTCTTTTCTTCCTTGCCGGCGGGTGCTGCGCCTTCGGCCTTCTTCGCCCCGGCCTCGCCCTTCTTTCCGCCCGCCTCGCCCTTCTTCTCCGCGCCTTCCTCGCCCTCTTCGCCTTCTTCGACCTTCTTGCCCTTGCTGATCACCTCGGGCTCGACGGCTTCCTCGACTGCCGCCGTCGCGGGGGTGGCTTCCTTCTCGACGGTCGGAGGAACGACGCCGACGATCGTGCCGCCCTCGTTCTCGAGGATCGTGACGTTCTCGATCTTCACGTCCCGGACGTGGATGAAGTGGTTGATTTTCAAATTTTCCGGGTTCACCTCGATGTGGTCCGGGATGTGCTTCGGGAGGCACGAGATCTTGAGCTTATGGATGATCTGCTGGAGGACGCCGCCGTCGCGGACGCCGACCGGGGTCCCGCCCCCGACGATCACAGGAACTTCGATCGTGATTTCCTCGTCCTGCCTGAGCCCCTGCAGGTCGAAATGGATCGGCCGGTCGGTCACGGGATCGAACTGGATATCGCGCAGGATGCAGCTCTTGTTCGTCCCGTCGGCCAGTTTCAGGTTGACGATATGAGTCTCCGCCGTGAAAATCAGCGGCTTGAGGCTTTTCTCGACCACCGTGATGGGAATGGTATCCTCACCGTGGATGTAGAAGACGCCCGGGACCTTCCCCTGGCGCCTGATTGCGCGGGTGTGTTTTCCGAGCTGGGTTCTGACTTCCGCTTCCAATAGAATTTCACGCATGCGTTCTTCCTTTGCTATCCTTTATCGACGTCGAATAAGGAACTGATGGATTGATTTTTGAAACCGCGTTTAATCGCGTGTGCGAATATGTCGGCGACCGAAAGCACGTTGATGGTCTTCGACCGGGAAATCTTTGAATCGAGCGCGATCGTGTCGGTCACGAACAGGCGCGAAACGGGCGCGGCCGCGATCCGGGAGGTCGAGTTTCCCGAGAGGATCGCGTGGGTGCAGGCTCCGTAAATTTCTTTCGCTCCCGCCTTGCGGAGCGCACTTGCCGCCGCGACGAACGTGCCGCCGGTGTCGATGAGGTCGTCGACGATCAGGATGTTTCTCCCTTTCACTTCGCCGATGATGTTCATGACTTCCGCCTGGTTCGGTTTCGGGCGGCGCTTGTCGATCAGGATGAGGTCCCCGCCGAGCCGCTTCGCGAACGCGCGGGCCATCTTGATCCCCCCGACATCGGGGGAAACCACCGTCAGGTCCCGCATCTTCTTCTTCAGGAAGAACGACGTGTAGAGCGCCGACGAGTAGAGGTGGTCGACCGGTATGTCAAAGAATCCCTGAATCTGGGGCGCGTGCAGGTCCATCGTGATCACCCTGTCGACGCCGGCTTCCGTCATCAGGTTTGCGACCAGTTTTGCCGTGATCGAAACTCTCGGCTGGTCTTTCCTGTCCTGCCGCGCGTATCCGAAGTACGGGATCACCGCCGTGACTTTCCGGGCCGAGGCCCTTCTCGCGGCGTCCACCATGATGAGCAGCTCCATCAGATGGTCCGCGGGCGGATTCGTGGACTGGATGATGAAAACGTCGCTTCCACGGACGTTCTCGGTGAACTTGACCCAGATCTCGCCGTCGCTGAAATTCCGGATCTGGACCTGACCCAACGGCTGGCCGACAAGCTTCGCGATCCGTTCAGCGAGCCGCGGATTCGACCGGCCGGCAAAGAGTTTCAGTTCAGGCATTCAGGGTTTTGAGAGCAGGGTTGTTGCACCGTCTGGGCCTTGCCGAAAAGCCCTCGAATCTGTCATTTTCCCGGATAATTCGGGGACTCCAATATACAAATAATCCGCGGATTCTGCAAGGAATAAAGGGGGGAATAAGCCTGCGGGTGACCCTCCGCGACCTAAAGGTCGCGGACCGCAGCCTAAAGGCTGCGGCTACCAAGCCCAAGGAATCGGTAGCCGCGACCTTCAGGTCGCGGACCGCAGCCGGAAGGCTGCGGGTACCCGTCTCTGCTCGCAGGAGAGGCTATACCGCAAAGCTAGCGGTTGGTTCCTTCACTTACTTGATCAAAGACATCTTTCTCACGTTCTGGAACATCAGCTCACCAGTCCCAATGTCGTGCGCGAAGAGCTTGAAGAAATAGATGCCCGAGGGGAGGTTCGTGCCGTCGAACTCCACCTCGTTCTGGCCATCCCCGAACTCCTCTCCGTCGACCGCTGCGGCGACCTCCTGCCCGAGGGTATTGTAGATTTTCACCGATACGAGCGCCCTTGTGGCAAGCTCGAACTCGATGGTTGTGGTCGGGTTAAAGGGGTTGGGATAATTCTGCCGGAGGGCGAACTCGGCGGGTTGAGAATTGCCCGCCAGGCCTTCAGGCGGACGTTGTGTCGCGGGGTACGCCGTCGTGCTCCGGAACAAGCCGTCGAGCGTGCCCGCCAATAGATGCCCGTCCGGCGTCACTCCCACAGAAGAAATGATCGGAGGATAGGAGGATTCACTGGGCGCCAGTCCGCTCCGAAGTTCTTGCCATGTCGATCCCCGGTCTTTCGACTGAAGCACACCGTTGGCGCAGGAGCCGAGATAAAAATTCCCCGCGCCGTCGGCCGCGAAGGACGAAACTCCGGGGCCGCAGATACCCGCGGTGTGAATCTCCGAAATTTTTTTCCACGCTCTGATTCGTGAACTTGTGAGCCGGTACAGGTTCAGTGTGGACGCCGCGCTGGAGTTGTACGGAAACGCAAACACACCTTGCACCTGATCCGACCACACGTGCCAGGAACGGCCGTTTCCCCGGCCGATAATTTTTCTAACAGCGGCCAGCCTTCCGGGCGCTACAAAATAGACACCGCCCTCATCCATGCTTGCCGCCCAGATCCGCTGACTCACGGCGTCGCAAGCCATCGTCGTAATCATCGTGGAGACCGGCATCCGTACGGTAATTCTCAGCCACGAAGCGCCGCCGTCGGTGGATCTGTAGATGGAACGGAACCCGCTGAAGAAGATATGACCCGCGGCGTTGACCGCGATGAGCCCGCCTCTCCGCTCCCCGGCATAAATGGAGTCCCAACTTATGCCGTCATCGGTGGATCGGAGGAGGGCGAACGGCTCAGCTCTCGAAAGGAGAAGCGAACCGGAGGGAGTGACTGCGATTTGAATGAAGTCCGTGCCCCCGGGATTGATGCGAGACCAGTGGAGTCCGTTATCCGAAGACTTGAACGCCCCTTCAGTGGAGGTCGTATAGACTCTGCCGTCTCCCCGCGATGCAAACGAGTAGACCCACCCAGTCACACCGTCCGCTTTCTCCCAGAAGTTCGTCTGTCCGGAGGCGCTATGATTACCGTCTATTGCGAATAAGCCACCAACGATCAGGAGAGTGGTCTTCAAGAATTTCATTGGAGTATCCTTCCGAAAAATTCCTGAATAAACATCTGGATCGCAATATACGATAGTTTCCTGAAAAACACGAAGATGAGCCTATTCCGTGGAACCTCCCGTTCGGAGTAGGTAGCCGCGACCTTCAGGTCGCGGACCGCAGCCGTCAGGCTGCGACTAACGGATCACAGCCTGCCAACCTTCCGTGGGCTGGCATGAAAGAGGAGAAGATCTTGACAATACGATCCGGAAGCTCTAAATTCACTCGTGAGTCCCGACTAGTCATTTCGGAATGCCGTCATTATCGAATGGAGAAATCGTTGAGCTGGAGCTTCATAGGAATCGTTCTGGTGTCATTGATCGGTCCTTCATATTCAGCTCAAGGGCAGACATGGAACGAGTTACTCAAGAAATCCCAGGTTTTCCGCGGCCTACAGTCGGAACCTCATGCCTTGGATTCAGCAATCTATTATGGTCAGGAGGCGTTAAACGCCGCACGGAGTGCCCTCGGAGAATTGGATACGAATACAGCGCAGATCTCACTCCATCTAGGGAACTGTTACTTCGCCGACAGGAGGTTTGTTGCAGCGGAATCCCTATTGAGACAACTGGTTCTTACCTATCACAAGACTATTGGACTGGAGAATGCCAGTGGCATGGCCGCGCTGAATGATTTGGCGAACCTGGTCGACGATCTTGGACGGCATGATGAAGGGCTACGTTTAACTCAACAAT
Organism: Bacteroidota bacterium; assembly: GCA_036522515.1. NCBI lineage: Bacteria > Pseudomonadati > Bacteroidota > Bacteroidota bacterium. The sequence continues at coordinate 147,931 of DATDFQ010000015.1, read as the reverse complement.
TGCTCGGGATCAGGATCAAGGTGTTCGGTCGAAATCATGTCAATGTGGCAAGAAGCTATACCAATCTCGCAGTGATCCTGATCGAAGCAGGACGCTACGTCGAAGCTGAGCCATTGTTGGGAAGGGCCCTAAAGATACATGAAAGCTTATCCCCTCGCATGCCTTGGGCTCTCGCGGTTACTTACACAACGCTGGGCTCCCTCTTTGAAACCGAGAAACGTTTCAGCGAAGCGGAATCACTTTTTGTTCGGGCTTCTCGATTGTTTGCTGAGGTCCATGGCCCTCGCACGAATGAGGTCGGGATGTGCGTCGAGAACATCGCAGAATGTTATTTCGAGCAGGGGCGATTTGAGGAGGCTGAGCCTAGATTTCTTGCAGCGATCGATATTTGGCATGGTATTGATTCCCTCAATTGGTGGATTCCGACGGCTCTCAGACGTGTTGCCGAACTGCGCAGCGCAACCGGAAAGACATCGGCCGTCGAAGGGATTTACCGGCGGGTAATTCAACTTCACAATCGTGAATTGCCCGCAGATCATCCCTGGATGGCTGAGGATCTCGAGGGCCTGGCAAACTTCTATAGAAACCAGAAAAGATATGATGAGGCACGGGTTCTGTATGACCAAGCGCTTTCCATCAATCGGAAAAAGCTCTCCCCAACGCATGATAATTTCGCCATCTGTTATGGCGATTTGAGCACATTTTATGGAATGAGGGGGGACTGGCAACACTCAAGGACATATGCCGACAGCGCGTATGAGATTCGATGGAAAAACTTCAAAGCGCTGTCCTCCGGCATGTCCGAATATGATGCCTTGAACTATGAGGCATTATTAAGGGAATCTGCAGATCAGTCGCTTACATCATATTTCAAAGATCTGTCATCACTTGCGACCAGACAAGAGGAGGCGGCCGGGGTCATATTCACCATCAAGGGCGGTCTCTCCGAAGAAGTTCAGACTCGCAACAAACGAGCGAGCCAGCAAGTCGATTCGGCCCATCGCTCAATGCTGGAGGCGTACCGGAATGTCCTTCGGAAGATCTCCAACTCATTCATACGACATCCTGATGATGACCCCACATCATCATCGTCCGTCGAGCTCGACTCGTTGACCAGACTCGCCCGCGTGTTTGAATCCGGGCTTTCAGGTCACGTCGGGGGAGTCGGGATCAACCTGGCCGATCAGTCGCTAACCGCCAGGGACCTCGTGCGTAGCATGCCCATGCAGGGGGTCCTCGTTGAATACTTGAAATTCAACTATCATGGCTTGGATCCTAAGACCTCAGCGCCCCACTACCTGGTGGTGGTCCTCGATGCCACTGGGATGCCATCCATCGTTGATCTCGGTGAGGCGAAGAAAATTGATACGGAGATCGCCGCCTACCGGAATCATTTCTTGCAGCTTGCGACGCTCAAACGTCCGATCACAGCAGCGGATCAAGGCGAATGCGTGAAATATTCTTCCCGTCTCTATAAGCTCATCTGGGAGCCGATCGTCCCGAAACTCAAGGACGGAATAACGCTGTTCATCTCCCCTGATGGCGGCTTGAATCTCGTCTCCTTCGCCGGGCTGACGGATGCGAAGGGAGACTACCTGATTGAAGGACACGGAATCCATTATCTCTCAGCGGGGAGAGACTTGATGCGACCGAGGGATCGTGAGAGCTCTGCTTCCGGACTGATTGCATTCGGGGATCCGGATTACGACGCACCGGCGTCAATCCGAGTGTCAGATCGATCGGCATCCGCTCCGCTGAAGTTCGAGGGGGATACGGCGGCCTACAGTGTTCGCAATGTCCGCTCCGGGTGCACATCGCTAGGTGAGATGAGAGTCACCCGGTTGACCGGAACGCGCATGGAAGTTGATTCCATCGTATCCTATTGGACGCGAGATACGCGCGCGGACGCTCCGCTCACTTTTTTCGGACCTGATGCGAGCGAAGAGCATTTTATGAAGTACGCTCCTGGCAGGAGGGTTATCCATCTCTCTACCCACGGCTATTTTCTGCAAGGCGAATGTTCTCAGAACAGGACTCTACCTGTCGATCAGCAAGTATTTAATGAAAACCCTCTCCTTCAATCCGGCATATTCCTCGCGGGCGCGAACCTGCATGGCGAGGGAGCAGATGGTCCTGGCGCAGAAGACGGCATCCTGACGGCACTTGAGGTTTCCACGACGGAACTCGGTGGCACCGATCTTGTTGTGCTCTCCGCGTGCGAGACAGGCCTTGGGAAAGTAGAGCAGGGCGAGGGTGTCTATGGTTTGAGGCGCGCCTTCCAGATGGCGGGGGCTAAAACGGTTGTCAGCTCCCTTTGGCAGGTTCCTGATATCCAGACGATGACGTTCATGAAGGATTTGTATGCCCAGAGGGCATCCACGTACCCTGAGCTGATGCAAAAAGTCATGCTGAAGCGAATTAATGAGCTGCGTCTTCGCGGCATGCCGACCCATCCATTCTCGTGGGCCGGCTTTGTCGCGACGGGGGATTGGAGAAAATGAGTTTTATGACATGACAGCTCCAACCGATTGACCCTTAGTTTACCAAACCCTGTAATCTAGAGATCATCCCAACCCCCCGCCCGAAACTGCCAGCTCTCCATCGATCTCCTCGCGTGTCTTTGTAACCTTCGTCTCCTTCGATCGACTATCTCAAAAGGGGAAGGAATTTCAATTTTGAGACCAGCATGTCTTCGATCGATCACGCGATCCGGTTCATCAAGAAATCCTGGAAGGAGGGGAAAACTCTCAAGGAAATCGCCCATGATCATCGGCTTGACCCGGGCAACCTAGACCGGGAATTCCGCAAGGCCGAAGGGATAACTGTCAAACAATACGTCGATGCGAGAAGAAAAAGGGCCTTTGAACGTGCCCTGAGGCGAGGCGGCCGTTTTGGTTATGAAATTGGCACACTGCTTGGGTTTAAGAATGACCTCGCGTTTTACCGATGGGTTCGACGAGCGTATGGAAAATCGTTTCGCTCGCTGCTTCGCAATCCCCGCCCTCCTTCAAAGGAGGATGAGGCAGGAAACGATTAAGACGTGACAAGAAATAGAACATTTATTCCATTGGGTATGGAACCAATTTGATGTATTCTTTTACACAGTGCGCGATTGTGGGGTGGCTATCTCTCACGCTTGCTGCCTTTCGATTTCCAATTCATCGATTAGATAAATTCGGCCTCAAGGAGGAATCATGGGAAAGAAGGACCTCGCTTTAATACTCTCGATTCTTGGGTTCTCTCTAAGACTCGAAGGGCAAGAAAAAGATGAATTCACAACCGGGAAGGGCTCCGGTCTGATTCGGGGGCCCTTTGGAGCCCAAATAATCACGAGACAGAGTATTCCCCGCAGGCTCTCGTATCAAGGTTTGTTAACAACCTCTTCCGGCACACCCGTCCCAGATGGGAGCTACAACCTGAAGTTCGAGATTTATAACCTGCCGGCCGGTGGAACGCTGCGCTTTGCGGAAATCCAAAACGGCACTCCAGTGGTGCGTGGAACATTTAGCGTCATGCTTGGGTCGATCACCCCTCTTACTGCTATTTTCAGCGAATCGTTGTACGTGCAGGTTACGGCGCTTGCAGGACCGGGCATCGGCTCGCCCCAGGTTTTCTCTCCCAGATCTGAGCTTACGAGCGCGCCCTACTCGCTTGCACCCTGGGCACCCGCCGACTCGGGAATCTTTTACAATGGAGGGCAAGTGGGCCTCGGAACGCCGAACCCCGGTAAAAACGGGATACCCTATTTGAGGCTTGACCTGCAGGATGAAGATGGTATAAACAGTGACATTAACATCGGCGTCTCCGGCGCATTGGAATCAATCGGGGGGCGTGGGTGGCCGGTCTTGAATTTTTCGAAGTCTCGCGGGAGCACTGCCTCACCTCTCGCCGTGCAGAGAAACGATTTTCTTGGCGAAGTACTCTTCTGGGGATACGACGGTCTGCAGTATCGACAATCGTCGCGGATTCTCTCCGTCGCGCGAGGGACGCCGGGCCTGAACAATGTGTCCTCTCAGATGGTTTTTTATACACGCAGACAGGGGGATACAGCGATTACGCGCGCCCTGACCATCGATACAAGTCAGAATATAGGTATCGGCCTGATTACCCCCGCGTATAAGGTTGACGTCAATGGAACGATAAATGCGACAGCGTTCAGGGGCGATGGCTCACAATTGACAAACCTGCCGACCGGCTCGAGCCAGTGGACGACGAACGGGAGTAATATTTATTACAACTTGGGCAGCGTGGGCATCGGGACTTCGACACCCGGACAACAACTGACTGTATCCGGCCCGTCCGCGACGATTCAGCTCAATTCTACCTCTTCCAGTGCCAACGAGCTTTATTTCACCACATCCGGGACTGCTCGCGGGTATATGGGAGTGGCCCCAGCGGCCGACCAGATCATAATTGGGGCCCTTCTTGGAGATATGGTCTTACGGTCGGATAACCAGTCGATCCGGTTTTCCACGAATGCCGGTTCGGGCTCTGCGGCAGTGATTACATCCACTGGCAATGTAGGCATCGGGACAACCACCCCGGCAGAAAAGCTGGAAGTCGCCGGTAACATCAAGATCGGCAGTGCCACTATCCATAGCGGCACGGGAAGTCCGGAAGGTGTTGTTTCCGGGAATGTCGGTGATCTATATCTGAGAACGGATGGTGGCGCCGGCAGCACGATGTATGTGAAAGAGAGTGGGAATGCGACAAACACAGGATGGGCAGGGAAGTGATCACAAGTTTTTTGCCACATGGAAATTGAGGCGAGTCACCCCCTCTCGATTTCGGATTTGTGAAATTGGGAGGGGGTAAGATAAGGAGATGGACGCATGAAAATGCTTTTTTCAACTATGATGTTTGCTCTGGTCTTCGCAAACATAGCACGTTCACAATCGATTGTCCAGAGATGGCATGTCAATGACGCCGGAGGAGGAAGGTCAAGCGGGGGTGGATTGTTGTTATTCTCGTCCATCGGTCAAAACGCGGTTCGGGCAATGAGCGCCGGTGGACAAAACCTTGAAAGCGGATATATTCCGGGAATCCGTTCCGGAGCAGGGTTTACTGCGGTCACGCAAGTCCAGCCGGAAGGTGGATGGAATCTCCTCTCCCTGCCGGTGTTGACTGATGACCCACGGGTACGTGTGTTGTTTCCGACCGCTTTGTCTTCTGCCTTCTCGTATCAGGGAGGGTACAGCAAGCGGGACTCACTAGATAATGGGAGCGGGTATTGGATTAAATTTCCGGACTCTACACTCGTAAATCTGGGAGGTACGACCATTACGCAGGAGACCGTGAAGGTGAGCAAGAACTGGAATCTGATCGGATGCCCTTCCTATCCTGTACGCATTTCCGATATCACAGCCGTCGGTACGAATATCAGATCGCCCTACTTTGGATACTCCAGCGCATCAGGATATTTTGTCGAGGACACGCTGAAGCCCGGTTCCGGCTATTGGCTCAAGACTGACACTGTCGGCAAGCTCGTGTTATGGACGGGCTCGGTGTTGGCCGTACCGGCCGCTCCAACTAAGACCGGACCAGCACCGGGCAGTATGTTGACAGACCTTAGTCAACATGGCGGTGGAATTCTCACGGTACAAGACGCGCTCGGCTTCCGACGCTCCCTATATTTTTGCTCGTCGTCGGAGAATTCCGGTTTGGAGCAATACGAACTTCCTCCCGCGGCCCCTTCAGGTATGGATGTTAGATACACGGACAACCGGATGATGGTGTTAGCCGATCCTCATGATGTGAAACGTGTGAAGATTCAGATCGTTGCCGCGGAATACCCGCTTACGATTTCCTGGAAGTCATCTGTCGTCCTGATAAATGCCGCGCTCCTCGTCGACGGCGAAGCATATCGCATAAAGGGCCAGGGTGAAGCACAGGTCTCGACTTCGGAATCTCAAGTTCGACTGCAGCTCGCACCCGCTTCCTCCGTTCGCCTGCCGAGAGAATTTGCCTTATCCCAGAACTATCCCAATCCTTTCAATCCTACGACGCGTTTGTCCTACGCGATCCCACGAGACCAACACGTGTCGATAACGGTCTATAATGTCTTGGGTCAGGTCATGGCAACCGTCGTCGACGAATTCGAAAGCGCCGGATATAAGTCGGTTGAGTTCGATGCTGGAAGGCTTCCGAGCGGAACCTATTTCTATCGTCTGCGAGCGGGTACGTTCACCGATGTGAGAAAGATGCTGCTCATGAGATAAACGGTTATTGAGAGCGTAGTAACGAAGAAGCTTCTGCTGTAGTAACGGGCGGCCTCTTTGAAATGATCCCGGCAAATCACACTCTTTCCTCTCCTACCACGATAATAAGAATGAGGGACCCGCCCTCCGATCCGAGGTTTTGATAAACAGTTGGAAATATTTATTTTGATGTCGTTCATCGACCGACGGTTGATCTTTACTCTGGAAAGGATAGTTTGTCGGATAGCTCCATCATTGAAGGCTTCCTCAAAGGGAGAACACAGGATTACACCTTGGTCGTCAGTTGGATCAAGGATGTGGTTCACGCGCGGGTATGGGTGTCTGGAATTGAGCCTGATGATATCATCTCCGATACGACCAATAAACTCCTTGTAAACCTCCGCTCAAAACTGTTTAGATTTGAGTCTTCCCTCAAGACCTACGTTCAGAAGATCGCAAGATTCACTCTCATCGACGCGGTTCGCAGAAACAGGAACGCGCCGGCACACATCCCGAAGGAAAGCCTGGAGCCGACTGATGGAACCAACCCCCACGAAATCGCCGTGGAAAATGAGGAAGCGATGATTTTCAGGAGAATTCTGGGCTCAATCGATGAGAAATGCAGGGAGCTTTGGAAGATGGTATTTCAGGATTGTCTCAACTACAAGGAGATCGCCCGGAGGTTGGCAATATCTGAAAACGCGGTGAAGACACGGGTGTTCCGCTGCAAAGAGACTGGAATCAAACTGATGAAGAAAATGGTTTGAAACCCCTCCACTGTGAAAACGACTATTCTATGGACGCCGGACCCGGAAGGTTTTGAAGAGTGAGGCAATGAATCCTGAAGAAATTCGGAAGCTAATTCCGTTCTTCGTCGCCGGAACGCTTGATCCGGAAGAACGAAAGATAGTGGAAGAAGAATTGCGCCGGTCGCCCGAGCTGGAGGATGAGGTGAAATACTGGCGCAATGCGCGGCGTGCACTGCTGTCTGAAGAGGAACAGGCGAGGGAGGAACATCTTACACCCGCTAACATCATTGATTACATCGAGGAGAAATTGTCAGGCGACCACTTCGCCACAGTGGAAAGGCACCTGAGTAGATGTGAATCTTGCAATGAAGATGTGAAGGCTATCCGCGATACGTACGGAACCGAGGCCAGACCGATTCCCGGAGCTCGGACCGGAGACGGGATTCTCGAGATTCTGAGATCGGTACGACTGTCATACGTTCTTCCGGCAATTGCCGCCGCAACGCTTGCGGTCTTTTTGATTGTCAAACACTATTCGCCCCGACAGGCGGACCATCTACGAATCGTTCTTGGCTATCAGCCACAGCTACGGGGCCCTGAAGAACAAGTCATTTCCCGGTTTGTCATTGGACAAGATACCCGGTTCGTCAATTTTGTTCTTGCCGTACCTCACACCGCGATTGCGTCGACGCGGTATGCAGCGTGGCTAGCGAACCCGGATGGTTTGGATAGATTGCTAGCAAAGGAATTGCAACCAGCCGTTGTGACTGCGAACGAAGATACGGTTAAGGTCTCCGTTGGGATGGAAGTCTTTCCTCGAGACGGAATTTATTCTCTCTCGATCAGCGAGATGGCTGAGTCACTTCCTCCCGGCGCGGAGCCGCAAGAATACCTCTTCCGGTTTTCCCTGAGCAAGAGCGGCGAATAAAGATCCCGATCAAAAGCATATCGGGATGACGAGAGAAGGTGAAACTGCGGCACTACCAGGGGGAATGAGGCTGCGAGTGACCTGCAAGGAATAAAGGGGGGTGGTAATGACGCTGACGTTCAACCCTCGAGCATATGTGCACCAGTTCTTAGCCATCTGATTCGGGGGAGCTCGGCGCCCCCGTCGCCCGGGGTCGAAGGCGGGCCCAATCGTTTTCCCCTAGGTGAAACACATTAACCCCTCATAGCAATACAGGAGAATAAAAATTACGCCGCATCCTCTATTGACTGGCGCGTAGGCAGTTTTTACATTCGAAAGCGGAGGCGAAAGCAACCTGTTCGGTGCCTGCCGGAAGGGACTACGGAGGCACTCAACCATCCTTGGAAAGGGGGACGATCATGAATCGCATCGCACGTTTGACTATCGTTTGCTCCCTTGCATGGTTCATCGGTATCTGGGATACGCCGTTTTCGAGCGCAGCGACTCCGGGGAGCGGTACGCTGAGTACCGTCTCGACTTCGTTGTCATGGACCGGCGGACCGTACACCGCTGTGACTGCCGACCCCTCTTTATGCACCTCGTTGACGTGCGACCAGTACTCGCTTACGGTCAACATTCCATCGAGCTTTTACGCGACCAACCCGTCATACACCGTGCGGGTGGGCATCTCGTGGGCAAGCAGTCTGAACGACTTCGATCTGTACGTCTACGACTCGGGAGGCAATCTGGTAAACTCCTCGGCGTCGGGGGGCACAACGAGCGAGTCGGTCGATCTCGGCCAGCTTTCAACCGGCACATTTCAGGTTCAGGTCGTTGCATTCGCGACCGTCAATGCGACCTATTCGGGTCTCGCCACACTCGCCGCGCCTCCGGTCGCGCCATACCGTTCCGCGAAGTACAAGACCGGAGCGTTTTCGTTCTCGACTCCAGTGCCGCTGCTTGGCCCGGACGATCTGGTGTTCGGCGTTCAGGGGCTTGAACCCCGCTCGGCATTTGACGCGCTGGGAAATATTTACGCCGCGGCGATCCAGGGTATTCCCGCCGGAACCGACGTCTGGAAATCGACGAATGGCGGCGCGAGCTTCACGTATCTCGGCCAGCCCGACGGGGCTCAGGCGGCGTCCGCTCTTGCGCGGGGCGGAGGAGCAGGCGGAGGCGATGAGGATATCGCAGTCGGGGCATCTGGAAACGTCTACGTGAACTCTCTCTGGCTCGGATCGTGCACGCAAAGCTCATCCTTTAGCGGCGGGGTGACGTGGCTTCCGAACCCCGTTTCTTCGGTAGTGCCAGACAACGACCGTCAATGGATCGCCGCCCACGGAAACAACGAACTCTATCTCACCTACAAACAGCTCGGCGCACTTCTCGGGGGGACCGAGAGCATCTTCTGTGTCAAATCGTTCGACGGGGGCATCACGTTTCCGCAAGTGACGGAAGTGACGACGCCTGAGCTGGGTGTACAGCCGGGGGATCAGGGCAACATCGCCGTCGACCAATCCAACGGCAATGTATATACCATCTTTGTCGGTCAAAGCTCTCCCAATCAACTCTACATCGCGAGGTCGAGCGACGGGGGCAGGACGTTTATCATCAAGCTGATTTATCAGGACCCATCAGGGACACGTCTGTCGAACGTGTTTCCCATTATCGCGGTCGATCGCGGCAGCAACCTGCATGCGGTCTATTCTACCGGGACAAACATCTATCTGCTCAGCTCTTCGGACCAGGGGGCCACGTGGACTCTTCCGGTGCGGGTGAATAACGGAGGCGGCACAAAGACCGCCCTGGGCCCATGGGTCGATGCCGGCGATGCAGGAAAAGTGAACATCACATGGTGGGGAACATCCTCTTCGTCGAGCCTCTCAAGCTCAGCCCAGTGGAGTGTCTTCTTCGCTCAGACGCAAAATGCGCTCTCGAAGGCCCCTACCATCAGCGAAAACGCGGCAACAGGGGTCATCCACACCGGCGCCATTTGTGTCAACGGCACGGGCTGTGCTTCCGGGACTCGCAACCTGGCAGAGTATTTCGCCAACACAGTCTACCTTGATGGGATGGACATGATCGTCTTTCCTGATGACCAGCACAATTCGAATCCCATCACGTATTTCACGAAGCAGACAGGCGGATCGGGGGTGCTTTCGGGAAAGAGGGCTCAGACTGCTCTCGCTTCCGGAGAAGTCGAGACCAATGCCCGGACCGAGATGACCCCGGTACGCTACGCTCTGGGCCAAAACTTTCCTAATCCCTTCAACCCGACGACCGTGATTACCTACGACCTTCCTGAGGAGATATATGTGAACCTGCGTGTGTACGACGTTTTCGGCCGGGAAGTCCTGACACTGGTCGACGGTGTCCAGGGAGCGGGACACAGGTCGGCCATGCTTGACGCAGCCAGGTTACCCAGCGGGATCTACTTCTATCGTATCAGGAGCGAAAAATTCACGGAGATGAAGAAAGCGATTCTGATGAAGTAAGGTGCGTGCTTCCAATGAGCCGGCCCCCCTCCTGAGGTGTTCGGAAACTTTTTCAGGGACAAGACTCCGGGGCGGCCGGCTCATTCCCATTCCGTTTCGTGTGTTCTACCCTCATCCGGCGAATCAGAGAAATCGACCTGCCCGCCTTCGCCAATAGTAATAGAGCGGAATTCCGGCCAGGATGATGGCGGTGCCGACGGCGGCGTCGCGGGGGTCTTCGATGACCGTTTCGGCGACGAGGTAGAGCGAGAAGAGAACGAAGAGGACCGGGGTCACCGGGTATCCCCATGTCCGGTAGGGCCGGTCGGCCGAGGGCCGGCTTCTCCGGAGCCGTATTACCGCGACAACCGACATTGCGTAGAAGACCCAGGAAGCGAAGACGACGTACGTCGCCAGCTGATCGAAAGTGCCTGACAGCACGAGGACCGATGCGAGAACGGCCTGGGCGATCAACGATCCGATGGGGGTGCGGTACTTCGGGGAAATATTCGCCAGCCAGTTGAAAAAGATTCCCTCCTTCGCCATGGCATAGTAGATTCGGGGACAGGTGAAAATGAACCCGTTGTTGGCTCCGAAGGTCGAGATGATTACTGCGAGTGAGACGGCGGCCGCTCCCCAGCTTCCCAGGAACGTTACCGCGGCGTCCGAGACGACCATGGACGATCCGGCCATCTTGCTGAGCGGCAGCACGTAGAGCAAGCCGCAGGTCACCGCGACGTAGAGGCCGATGACGATGACGGTCGAGAGGAAGAGGGCGCGCGGGATCGTGCGGCCCGGCTGTTTCACTTCGCCCGCGACGTACGTGATCTCGATCCAGCCGTCGTAGGAGAAGAGGGCTGCGATCATGGCGAGCATGAGAGGCCCGGCCAGGCTCGAGAGCGGCTCGACCGGGAGGAGAGGCGAAAAATTTGCGAACGATCCGCCGCTGAGGACGAAGCTGAGAATCGCCAGAAGAACGAGCGATCCGATTTTCAGGAGCGTGAATCCGTTCTGGACGAGCGCGCCCAGCCTGATCCCGAAACAATTGACGATCGTGAGAAAGACGATCGAGGCGACGGCCACGACGGCCCGCCCGGCGGGGCCCATCGGGAAAAAGTAGCTCAAGTAGAGGGCGAACGTGGCTGCGATCGCTGCGATCGACGCGGTGTTGATGCAGGCAAAGGCCGTCCAGCCGTAGAGGAACCCCCAGAGGGGCCCGTAGGCTTCCCGCAGGTAGACGTACATTCCTCCCGCCCTCGGCATCATCGCTCCAAGCTCGGCCACGGAGAGGGCTCCGAAGAGGCTCACGATTCCGCCCACGACCCAGACCGCCAGGACTGCCACCGAGGAGTGAAGCTGGAGGGCGATCGTCGCGGGGACGATGAAGATTCCGGAGCCGATCATGCTCCCGGCATTGATCATCGTCGAGTCGAGGAGCGAGAGCTCGCGTGGGAGCTCTTTCTCCGCCCCCTGGGGGCCGGGGCCGGGATCCAGATTATTCGTCGCTTCGCTCCTCAGAATCACAAACGGGAATAACCTGTCAGCGGCTCAGGAATTTCCGGTAGGCGTCTTTCAGGAGGCATTGGAAATGGTACACCCCCCGCTCCATCTCCACCGAGAATCGCCCCCGGTCGTAGGCCGCCGAATTCAGCCCGTTCTGGACATGCTCGCAAATTTCGATGTCCTCCTGTTGCACGCGCTCGCTGTACTCGATGTCCTCCTCGATGAGCCGGACCGCCTGGGGCGATGTGACGTCGTCGTAGTAGTAGTCGAAAATCACCTTCGTCCTGTCGTGCGCGAGGGGAACGACGACGTTCGTCTGAAGCCGTCCCGGGAGGATGTTCAGCATCGTGTTCGGAAAGATGAAATAGTAGAAGGCCCCGTCGTTCTGCCCCATCGACCCGTAGATCTTGTCCTCGTTCAATGGGCTGTACTGGAGTGAAACGTGCTCGAACGTCTCCGTGACGTACTGCCGGTAATCGAGAAGGTTGCAGAGTTCGGGGTGCACATACGGGAGATGGTAACCCTCGAGGTAGTTATCGACGTAGACCTTCCAGTTGCATTCGAGCCGGTATTCGACCCGGCGGTAGAACTTCCTGGCCGTGAGGTCGATGGGGGCGATCCGTTTCGCGACCGGCTCCAGCATCGATTGAAGGCCCGGTTCCCCCGCGCCGGAAAGGTTGACGAACTGGAGACCCTGCCAGGAGTCGAACCCGACGGGGATCAGGCCGTAGTCCTTCCGGTCGAAGAGTTCCACGCGGTCGAATTGGGGAACTCCCCTGAGCATCCCCTCCAGCGTGTAGGTCCAGCCGTGGTATTTGCATTGCAGCGCGTTGCAATTCCCGCTCTCTTCGATTGCGATCGGACCGCCGCGATGGCGGCAGACATTATAGAATGCCCGGAGGAGATTGTCCTTGCCGCGAACGAGGAGGATCGGATTGCCGGCCGCCGAGCCGGCAAGATAGTCTCCGGGTTTCGCCAGGCGTCCCGCGTGCCCGGCCAATTGCCAGGTCCGGGAGAAGACGGACTCCCTCTCGAAATCGAACAGCCGGGGGTCGGTGTACCAGGAGGAAGGAATCGTTTCGGCGCGCGCCAGGGGAACGATCGTGAAATCGTCGGGGGAGATCCCGGGCGGCGGCGGCTTCATTTCTCCAGCCGTGCGGTTCTGGAGCCGGTGAATCCGGGGGCGTAAAGCGTGATGAAGTAGGTGCCGGCCCTCAGGTCGCGGGTGCCGCCCTTCGTTGCATCCCACACGACCTTATAGAGACCGGGTTCATGGAATCCGGAAGCGAGCGTTTCGACCACATCTCCCACCGGGTTCTGGACGACGAGAAGGATTTGTGACGCGACCGGCAGGGAGACTTCCACCGATGTCGTACCGTTGAAAGGGTTCGGGTACGGGGTGTAGATCGCATAAGCGGAAGGTACGACAGACCCTTCTGGCCCGCCCGCCGATGAAGTGAATGCCGGTCCGTCCGGAGAGGGTGAATCGAACCGGCAGCCGGCGAGGAACATCATGATCAAAAAATTGAAGGCAGTTATCGTTAAACGCTTCTTCATGGTTGAGACCTCCTCAAAAACTTATGGCAAGCCGTGCATGGAAGAGAAAACCGCCGACGTTTCCAAGCCCCCCTTCATCGGAGAAGCCGAGCCGGTTGATGTCATAGTCGATCCCGAAACTGCTTGAGAAGACTTCACCCCACGGGTGTTCGATTCCGAGGCCGAGATCGACTCCGTACCCCAGAAAATTGTCGGTTGTGCTCACCTCTGCGAGGGGCGTAGGATCGTTCTGGGTCGCAAGATAAGTCGACGAGAACCTGGTCCAGTAGAACTCCGCGCCGGCTCCGATGTAGGGGGTCCATCCTGAGAGGGTTATAAAATCCTTCGGAATGTAGTAATGGATGCCGAGCGTGACCGGCATGAGGGCGAGCGAAACATCGTTGTCGGACTTCAAACGGTGGTTGATTCTCCTGACGGCCAGGTAGAGGTCGGTCTGCGCCGAGAGGGGACGGTCGAGTTCGAGCCCGAGCGAGACCGGGACGGAAGCCGACCCCGCGAACAGGCTCTGGTCGTAGTTCAGGCGGAACGATTCTCTCGCCGGGCTGTAATACCCGAGCTCGATCGCGAGCCTGGTCCTCCGTTGCGGGGCGGGTTCCTCTTGTGAAGAAGCGATCTGCACGAATGCGAGGGCCGTCAGAAGAATCAACGTGAATCGGGTCATGGAAGTGACACCTCCGGAGCTTGAATCACTGTGGACTGCGATCGCGCCAATGTAGGAATATTTGCAGCGAGATTCAACACAGAGGAGGGGCGCTTCGCGCGCCCGGCCGCAGAGCGGCCGAAAGACCCGTTCCCACGCGGAGCGTGGGAACGAGAAAAAAAGAGTTGAAAGATGCTGACCAGGAGCATGTCAGCATGACGAGGTGGAGAGACATTCGGCCAAATTGAGACACTCCACCTGCGCAGTTTCTGTGGCAACTCTGGAATAATTTTCCTATCTTTTTGAAACCTCCTGAACCAATGCCCAGACGTCAAGACCTTCATTCAATTCTCGTCATCGGTGCCGGACCGATCGTCATCGGACAGGCGTGCGAATTCGACTATTCCGGCACGCAGGCGTGCAGGGTCCTGCGGGAGGAGGGCTACCGGGTCATCCTCATCAACAGCAACCCCGCGACGATCATGACCGATCCGGAATTCGCGGACCGCACCTACGTGGAACCGATCACCCCCTACTTCGTCGAGCGGATCATCGAGCGGGAGCGGCCCGACGCGCTCCTCCCTACGATGGGAGGTCAAACCGCCCTGAATATTGCCGTCGCGCTCGCCGAAAACGGGGTTCTTGAGCGGTATCATGTCGAGCTGATCGGCGCGAAGCTCGAGGCGATCAGGAAGGCGGAAGACCGGCAGCTCTTCCAGAAAACCATGCGGGAGATCGGCCTTGAGACGCCCCGCGGCGGGCTCGTCCGGAGCCTCCAGGAAGCCATGGACCTTGCGACCGAAATCCGCTTTCCGATTATTCTCCGCCCGTCCTTCACCCTGGGCGGGAGCGGCGGGGGAATCTCCTACAACATAGAGGAATTCAAGACGAGGGTCGAGCATGCCCTCGCCGCGAGCCCCGTCCACGAGATCCAGATCGAGGAATCGATCATCGGCTGGAAGGAATTCGAGCTCGAGGTGATGCGGGACCTGAACGACAATGTCGTCATCGTCTGCTCCATCGAGAATGTCGATCCGATGGGCGTGCACACCGGCGACTCGATTACGGTCGCGCCCGCGCAGACCCTCACCGACAAGGAATACCAGTCGATGCGCGACGCGACCCTGCGGATCATACGGGCGATCGGCGTTGAGACGGGCGGATCGAACATACAGTTCGGCGTGAACCCTGCCGACGGCAGAATGCTCGTGATCGAGATGAATCCCCGTGTCTCCCGCTCCTCGGCGCTCGCCTCGAAGGCGACCGGCTTTCCGATCGCGAAAATCGCCGCCCGGCTCGCCGTCGGATATACGCTCGACGAGATCCCGAACGATATCACAAGGAAGACCCCCGCCTCGTTCGAGCCAACGATCGATTATTGCGTCGTCAAGATTCCGCGGTGGGATTTTGAGAAGTTCAAGGGCGTCGACGACACGCTCGGCGTCCAGATGAAATCGGTGGGGGAAGTCATGGCGTTCGGAAGGACGTTCAAGGAGGCGCTCCAGAAAGCGCTCCGCTCGCTCGAACGCGGCAGGCACGGCCTCGGAGCGGACGGCAAGGACGAAGTCGAGGCCGGCTCTCTGAGCGAAGAGGCCCGGAACGCGCTGAGGAAAAAAACGATCCAGCGGCTGCACACTCCCAAGGCGGACAACCTGTTCCTTCTGCGGACCGCGCTTCAGCTCGGCGTGAGCGTCGACGAGCTGTTTGAAATCACCCGCATCGACCGGTGGTTTCTCCACAATATCCGGCAGATCGTCGAAATGGAGGAAGAACTCCGTGGGTACGCTGTCGAGAACGCGTCACTACAATAACCCTTTGGAAACGGAAAGCGCCATGAACATTCGAACACTGATTCTCGCCGGTTGTTTCAGCATTCTTAGTCTTGCCGTGTCGGTTCCTGCGGTCCGGGGCCAGGTCCCGCCCGACCGTGAGGTCCTCCTCTCGGGAGGCGAGCCGGCGTCCGAGCGGCCGGCCGAGCTGACAGGGTACCCCGCTCCCGGACGCGTGCTGGAACTTGAAAAGGATCTCAAGCTCACCGAGGCTCAGGTGAAATCACTCCGCGCCGCCTCGGAGGAGATGCGCCTGCGGGCGATCGAGCTCGGAAAGCGGATCGTCGGCGTCGAGGGAGAGCTGAACGACGCCTTCCGGACCGGACTCGTGAGCGAGCAATCGGTGCGCGACGACGCCGAGCAGATCGGCCGCCTCAGGGGGAAACTCCGGGCAGTCCACCTGGCCGCCCGCCTGAAAACGAGAAGGATCCTCACGCCCGAGCAGCTCAATACGCTGAGAAATCTGAAATCAAAGGAGCCGGCCGCGAAGCGGTAGCGCGCATGAAGCAGATCACCCGCGACATACTCCTCCGCGCCAAGCAATTCGGATTTTCGGACCGCCAGCTTGCCTATCTCTGGCGGACCGACGAGCCGGCGGTCCGGCGGTTGCGCGAGGGAATGGGAGTCAGGCCGGTGTTCAAGGCGGTCGACACCTGCGCGGCGGAGTTCGAAGCGCATACGCCGTATCACTATTCGACGTACGACTCCGAGACCGAAGCCGTGCGGTCCCCGAGGAAGAAGGTCATTATCCTCGGGGGCGGGCCCAACCGGATCGGCCAGGGGATCGAGTTCGACTACTGCTGCGTGCAAAGCGTTTTTGCCCTCCGCGAGGAAGGGTACGAGACCATCATGATCAATTGCAATCCGGAGACGGTCTCGACGGACTACGACCAGACGGACAAGTTGTATTTCGAACCGCTCACGCTGGAACATGTCCTTGACGTCTGCGACGTGGAAAAACCGGACGGCGTCATCGTGAGTTTTGGCGGGCAGACCCCGCTGAAGCTCGCGCGCGCCCTGGAGGCGAACGGGGTGAAGATCCTCGGCACCTCCCCGGAAGGGATCGATATCGCGGAGGATCGCAAACGGTTCGGGGAGCTTCTCGAGAAACTGCACATCCCCTCGCCGCGCTTCGGCACAGCGAGCTCGGTTGAGGAAGCCCGCGTGGTCGCGGAGAAGATCGGGTATCCCGTTCTCGTCCGCCCGTCCTATGTCCTCGGCGGCAGGGCGATGGTGATCGTCTATAAGCCGGAGTCTCTGGAGGAGTACATCAAGGCCGCGGTCGAGCTTTCCCCGGACCATCCGGTGCTCATCGACAAGTTTCTGGAGGATGCGAAGGAATTCGACGTCGACGCGGTCTGCGACGGGAAGGACGTTCTCATCGGGGGAGTGCTCCAGCATATCGAGGAGGCGGGGATTCACTCCGGCGACAGCGCCTGCGTGCTCATGCCCCAGGTGGAGAGTGTCCAGGTCATCGAACAGCTCAAGGATTTTACGCGCAAGCTCGCTCTCGCGCTCGATGTGCGCGGGCTCCTCAACGTTCAGTGCGCCGAAAAGGGGGGCCTCGTCTACGTCCTGGAAGTGAACCCGCGTGCCTCGCGGACAGTCCCGTTCGTCAGCAAGGCCATGGGAATTCCGATTGCGAAGATCGCCGCGAAGGTCATGGTGGGCCGTACGCTCAGGGAGCTGGGGGTGCCGCTCGATTCCCCTCCGAAGTACATCGCCGTCAAGGAGCCGGTCTTCCCGTTCGGAAAGTTCCCCCAGGCGAATGTCTATCTGGGCCCCGAGATGCGTTCGACGGGAGAGGTGATGGCGATCTCCGGGACGTACGGCGAGGCGATGGCGAAAGCGTTCATCGGCGCCGGGGGAAACCTCGCCCTGGAAGGGGGAGTCTTCATCAGCGTGAACGACAACGACAAGAACTACCGGATGATAGAAGTCGCGAAGGGCTTCCGGAAGCTCGGCTTCGGCATCTTCGCGACGGCGGGCACCGGTTCGTTCCTGGGGCAGCACGGGGTCGAGTATGTGAAGCTCTTCAAGGTGAACGAGGGGAGGCCGAACGTGGTCGATCTTATCAAGAACGGAGAGATTCAGATCGTCGTCAACACGCCTCTCGGCGAAACGTCGCGCTTCGACGAGCTGGCGATCGGCAACGCGGCGCTCGAAGCGAAACTGCTGATGATCACGACGATCTCGGCCGCCGCCGCTGCGGTGAAAGGGATCCAATGGATGCGGGATCAAAAGCCCGACGTGAGATCGCTCCAGGAGTACCACGGTGAACCGGCCGCGCCCTGACCACCTCTTCGTTCCCGTCCAAACCCGCCAGATCCATGCTTAAGACCGCCAGGCGCCGCACGACGGCCCGGGCCGCGGGCGCTCCGAAGGAGGATTCCCCGCAGCCGTCCCGCTCCCGCATCATCATTCGCGGCGCCCGCGTCCATAACCTCAAAAACATCGACCTCGAGCTCCCCCGGAACAAACTGATCGTCTTCACCGGCGTGAGCGGCTCGGGAAAGTCGAGCCTCGCCTTCGACACGATCTATGCCGAGGGCCAACGGAGGTTCGTCGAGAGCCTCTCGGCGTACGCGCGCCAGTTCCTCGAGCGGATGGACAAGCCCGACGTGGATCTCATCCAGGGGATCAGCCCCGCAATCGCGATCGAACAAAAGACGACGGCGAGAAACCCCCGCTCCACGGTCGGGACCACCACGGAAATCTACGACTACCTCCGGCTCCTCTTCGCGCGGATCGGGAAAACGTATTGCTACAACGACGGCTCCCTGGTCCGCCGCGACTCGGTCCGGACCGTCTTTGAGTCCCTCGACGTGGAGGCGAAGGGTCGCGCCGAATTGAAACTTCATGTTCTGTTCCCCCTCCAGGTCCACCCGAAGGCGACCCTCCGGGAAGAATTGGACAACCTGAAGAAGCAGGGCTACTTCCGGATCGTCCACAAAGGGGAGTTGCTCGATCTCAACTCCCAAACCCCGGGCGCGAAGGCCGGCAAAGAGGACATCCTCGTCCTGGTGGACCGGATTGTCTACCGGCCCGGCACGGAGGACAAGCGTCTCGCGGATTCGATCGAGCTTGCGTTCCGTTCGGGCGACGGGCACGCGGTGGTCACGCTTCTTGACGGGGACCGAACGATCCGGTATAACCAGCACTTCGCATGCCCCCGCTGCGCGACCCGGTACGAAGAGCCCGATCCGCGCCTCTTCTCGTTCAATAATCCGTTCGGTGCCTGCCCGACGTGCCAGGGGTTCGGAAGGTCCGTGGGCATCGACATGGACCTGGTCGTCCCGGACAAAGAGCAATCGATCCGCGACGGCGCGATCCAGCCCTGGACCGTGCCCAAGTGGCACGACCAGCTGCGCGATCTTCTCCGGGTCGCGTACAAGGCGAAGGTCCGGGTGGATGTCCCGTTCCGCGAATTGAAGCCCGAAGAGCTCGCCGTCGTCATGAACGGTTGCGAGGGCTTCGAAGGGATCCGGGGGTTCTTCAAGCTCGTCGAGCGGAAACAATACAAGATCTATTACAGGATGCTCCTGAGCCGGTACAGGGGTTACACCCGTTGCGAGGAGTGCGGCGGCTCCCGCCTCAGGAAGGAGGCGCTTTGCGTCCAGGTGGGGGGAAAGACGATCTTCGACGTCGTGCGCGGCACGATCGACGAGACACACCGGTTTTTCGACACTCTCGGCCTCACTCCGTTCGAATCGGCGGTCGCCCGGAGAATTCTCGAGGAGCTCCGGAGGCGCCTCAAGTACCTCGTCGATGTCGGAATCGGGTACCTGACACTCGACCGGTTGTCGAACACGCTCTCCGGCGGAGAATCCCAGCGGATCAACCTTGCGACCGCGCTCGGCTCCTCGCTCGTCGGTTCTCTCTACGTGCTCGACGAACCGAGCATCGGGCTTCATCCGCGCGACAACGCCCGGCTGATCTCGATCCTCAAATCGCTCAGGGACATCGGGAACACCGTGATCGTCGTCGAGCACGACGCGGACATGATGGACGCCGCCGACGTCGTTCTCGACATGGGCCCCCGCGCGGGCGAACTGGGAGGGGAAATCGTGTTTCAGGGGAGCGCCGCCGGGCTCCGGGATTCGGCGGAATCAACGACGGGAGCCTATCTGAGCGGCCGGAAATCGATCGCCGTTCCGAAAAAACGGAGAAAGGCCGGCGCAAAGAAGATCGTCGTGAAGGGAGCCGCCGTGCATAATCTGAAATCCATCGATGTCGGCATTCCGCTCCGCCTCTTCGTGACCGTCACCGGCGTCAGCGGCTCGGGAAAGAGCACGCTGGTTCATGAAATCCTCTATGCCGGGTTGAAGAATACGGCCGGAACGGAGGGAGACGACGCGGGCGGCCACCGCGGCATCGAAGGAGCGGAATTGATCGACGGCGTCGAGCTGGTGGACCAATCGCCGATCGGGCGGACCCCCCGCTCCAATCCCGCCACCTATGTCGGCGTCTTCGATTTGATCCGCGCGTTATTCGCCCAGACGCAGGCGGCGAAAATCCACGGCTACACGCCGGGAACATTTTCGTTCAACGTCCCTGGCGGGAGATGCGAGGCATGCGAAGGGAGCGGCATTCAGACGATCGAGATGCAATTCCTCGCCGATCTCGAGCTCACGTGCGAAGTCTGCAAGGGGAAGCGGTTCAAGAAAGAGGTTCTCGAGGTGTTGTATCATGAAAAGAACATCCACGACGTCCTCGCGATGACGGTCACCGAGGCGATTCCGTTTTTCAATTCTCACGCGGGCGGTCAAAGGGTGGCGAAGCGGCTGCAGGTGCTCCAGGATGTCGGTATGGGATATGTCCGTCTCGGGCAATCCGCGACCACGCTCTCGGGCGGGGAAGCGCAGCGGGTCAAGCTCGCGACCCACCTCGCGAACCAGGAGCGCGGCAAGCACACGCTCTTTATTTTTGACGAACCGACCACAGGTCTTCATTTCGACGACATCGCCAGGCTCCTGAAGGCGTTCAACGCGTTAATTGAAAACGGCAATTCCATCCTGATCATCGAGCACAATATGGACGTGATTAAGTGCGCAGACTGGATCATCGATCTGGGCCCGGAAGCCGGGGCGGGGGGAGGCGAGATCGTCGTCGAAGGGACGCCGGAACAGGTGGCGGCCTGCAAGGCCTCTTATACCGGACAGGCGCTCAAGCCGTATCTGGGGTAACCGGCTACCGGAATCTTACTCCGGATCAGGGGAGGTCATTTTAGTTTACGGAGGGTCGCATGAAAAAGTCGTTGAACCTGTTTACCACTCTCTTCGCATTCGCCGTCATCTTCGCCGGCCTGGGCGGGCCCAACCGCTTCATCGACCGGAGTCCGGACACCTCCAGCCCCGAGGCGGACCGGGAAGAACGGACAGGCGCAATGCCCTCGCTTGATTTTTGGACGCGATCTCGAGCCTACCCGGGGGCGGACATCCCGTCCGCGAAATACTACCGCGCCTACCTCGACGCAAAACGCCAGGTCCGGGAAATCTCTTCGGTCCTGGCCGCCGGGGCCACCTGGGACCCGATCGGACCGACGAACCTTCAGGGCCGTTGCATCAGCGTGGCGCTCAATCCCATGAATCCCGCCACCGTCTATGTCGGGTCGGCGAGCGGGGGATTATGGAAGTCTTACACGGGAGGCCTCGGCGCCGACTGGCGTCAGGTCAAGCTCGGGTACCCCGCGCTCGGAATTTCGGCGATCGTCGTCGATCCAACCGATTCGAACACCGTCTATCTCGGCACCGGAGAGGTCTACCGCTACCAGGCTGCTCTGGGCGGATTGGTGATCCGGACCACGCGCGGAAGTTACGGGATCGGCATTTTGAAAACGACCGACGGAGGGACAACCTGGACCAAGAGCCTCGACTGGACATCCAATCAGGAACGGGGTGTGCAGGTGATAAAAGCCAATCCTCTCAACCCCCGGACTCTCTGGGCCGGAACGACCGAGGGTCTCCTGAAATCGACCGACGCGGGCGCAAGCTGGACCGGGCTCCTCGACTACGGCTCGCTGACGATGGCGGAAGACATCGCGATCAATTCCGCCGATACGGACAGGGTGATGGTCTCCATCGGAAACCTCGACCCGTTGAGCGCGATCTGGCGCACGCTGGACGGCGGGACAACCTGGGAGGTGGTCTTTTCCAACGGCTCGACCGGCAAGACGCTTCTCGACGTCTATGAGGCGCATCCCGATGTCGTCTATGCAAGCGTCGCCGACAGCACGACCGGAATCGGCGCCCTTTGGAGGACGACCAATTTCGGCGAGAGCTGGTCAAAGCTAAGCGATCAGTCGACGGGTCCCAGTTTCGGGCAGCAGGGATGGTATTCCCATTTCGTGGCGGTCCACCCCGCGGACTCGAGCAGAATCATCCACGCGGCCGTGAGCGCAGGATCCTCGCTCGACGGCGGCAGGTCGTTCAATTCGAGCGGCGGGCTCTATTCCGATAATCACGCGTTCGCCCGCGACCCGCAGAATCCGGAGATCGTCTATGTGGTGAACGACGACGGAGTCTACAGGACGACCGATTTTGGATTCACATTTGCGAGCGTCGGCGACGGGATGCAGACCGGTCAACTCTACAACGGTTTTTCAAATTCCGAGCAGGACTCGCTCTTCGCGGTGACCCAGTCGCAGGACCACATTCCCGGCTACCTCTACCACGGGAACCGGGTATGGTCCCGCGGCGTGAGCGATGAGGTCGGATGGACGGCGGTCGACCCGACAAACGACCAGATCGTCTATGCGGACAATCGCAACGGAAGCTCTGTCTGCAGATCGGACAACCGGGGGGTCTCTTTTTCCACATGTATGGGGTTCGGCGGCACCGGGGGGTGGAACTCCCCCTTTGCTCTCTCCCGCTCGAATCCGTCCACGCTCTACTTCGCAAACCAGAGAGTGTACAAGACCACGAACCAGGGGAACACGTGGAGCGTGACGAATAGCGGCATCATGCTCGACGGCGACCCGGCGCTCTCGATGGCGATCGCGCCCACGAGCCCGGACACGGTCTTTGTCGGAGTCGCGCCCGTTTCCGCTCGGGCCCGTCTCTTCCGCACGGTGAACGGCGGAGCCTCATGGAGCGACGTGACAGGAACCCTGCCCGACCGCTATCCGCTCGACGTCGTGGTGGATCCGGCCGATTCCCGCGTGGTGTACGCGGCGTTCGGGGGGTTCGGATCGGGCCATCTCTTCAAGTCGATTGACGCGGGCGCGAGCTGGGCGGATATCAGCGGTTCGCTCCCCGACATGCCGACATCCGCGGTCGCGATCGATCCGCTCCATACGAATATCGTCTATGCGGGAAACGACATGGGGGTCTATGCGTCGACGGACGCCGGCTCAACCTGGTCGGCGTTCGGCGAGGGCCTGCCCGACGCGGTCATCGTGGCCGACCTTGCTATTTCTCCCTCGAACAGGGCTCTCAGGGTCGCGACCCACGGGAACGGCGTCTACGAACGGAAGCTGATCGGTGAACTGCCGCCCGACTTTCTGGATATCAAGGCCGCGCAACTTGTGGCACCCGCGGATGGCGCGACCAGCGATCTTGGCCTGACGGTGACGCCGATCCGGGCGCGGTTCAGGAACATCGGTTCCGTCGCCCATCCCGATTCGTTCAACGTGCAATACCGCATCCTCCGGGGCCAGACAGAACTCTACTCCGACACCCGCCGCACCGCGGGGATGAATTTGGCGGAGGAGAGGGATGTGACATTCGCAGGCGGTTTTAATCCGCCGGACACGGGTGTGTACACGCTGGAGGCGATCTCCCTTTCGGGAGATCAGGCCCCCGGCGACGATACTCTGAGAGGGAGCATGACGGTTCTCTCGGCCGCCGACGTGTCCTCGTTTCTCGTCAGCAAGCTGGGTTGCCCCTATACCGAGATCTCCGGCGGGGCGCCCGGTCCGAGCGGAGACGATGTGCAAAGCATCATGGCGCTCCCGTTCCCTTTTCAGTACGACCGGTTCTTCTATGACTCCGTTCAGATCAGCACGAACGGGTGGATGGAATTCGGCACGGGAGCGAGGGGGTCGGTGAGGGGGTTGTCGACGGCCGCGCAGATCGGAGGTTTTTTCAGGGTGGTGATGTCCACGACCGATCGTCCGACGAAAGTGCTCGGGCCCTGGTGGTCCGACTTATACACCGGTGGTACGACGGGGGTCATCAGCACCGCTACGGAAGGAACGGCCCCGGCGCGCGTCTTCGTCGTCCAGTGGAAAAACATGCCCCCCTGCTGCAGCTCCGTCAACGCCACGCTGCTCAATTTTCAGATCCGGCTCCATGAAACGACCAACATCGTCGAGTTCGATTACGGGCCTGCGGTCCTCTCCTCGTTCGACGGAACCGGCGCGTTCACGGGAATGAAGGATTACGTCGGAGGAGATTACCGTTACTTCGACATTGCGAAAGGGGGCACAGGGCTTGCCGTTGAAGCCGTGACGGGGCTTCACCCCGCGACAGGCTGGCCGGGGCATGACAGCTGCTACCGGATCGATACGAATACGCCGGCGACAGGAGTAAGCAGGGACCGCGAGATTCCCACGGCATTCAACTTGAGCCAGAATTTTCCGAACCCCTTCAATCCGGTCACGTCCATCACGGTCGGAGTGCCGGGGAGGAGCCGCCTCAGGCTGCTGGTTTACGATCTGCTCGGAAGGAACGTGATGACGCTGGCGGACGGGGTGTATGATGCGGGGTCGTACATGTTCAGCGCCGATTTCCGGGGCCTTGCGAGCGGCATCTATTTTTACCGTCTCGAGGCGGGTTCGTTCGTACAGGTGAAAAAGCTTGTTCTTGCAAGATGAACGACCGGCACGCGACCTAAAGGTCGCGCCTACCGACGCATCGGGCTTGGTAGGCGCAGGCTTTAGCCTGCGTTAAACGGCACGCGACCTAAAGGTCGCGCCTACCGATTCTCTGTCAGAATGATCTCGACTTAGAGCGTGCTTCCGAAATTGAGCGTGATGAAAAAACCGCCGAACTGGGTCTTGGAAACGTTCTGCAGGCTCTCGAGTCCGCTGAAGTAGGGGAGGTAGTAGTAGCGCAGATTCAGGCCGAGGAGGTTCGACTGCTCCGAGCCGAAGAAGGCTCCCACTCCGACGTATCCCCCGAAGGTGTATTTCGGCTGCCCTTTTCCGAGCGCGCTGAAATACTCCTGATTGTACGGGAAGACGTAAATCATCGCCGGGCCCGCGGCGCAGTTGACATAGGGCCTGAAGTTGTCGAGGATTTCGTCCTTGAACAGGCGCTTCTCCAGTCCGAGGAAGACCGGCATCACGAGGAACCGGTTGACCTTCCCCGGCGTAAACGTGTTGCCGTAAATGTCGATGTACTCCACCTCGTCGTCGTCCTTCGCCTCCGAGATCGAGAAATCGAGGAACCCCGAGAGCTCGTCGCTGTACTCGTGACGGTAGAAGGTTCCGAGGCCGAACCCGTTCGTCGACACCATCAGGTCGATGCCCCACGAATTGGTGCGCTCGACCGGAAGAGCCGGGAGTTTCTGCGCCTGTTGAATCGTGCCGAAGGTGATGGTGGTGTCGCCGCGCGACTTATCCTGGGCGTGGAGCAGGGGAAGGAGGAAGAGCAGGAATGCCGAAATTGCCGCTATGGTTCGTACCGGTCTCACGGAACACCGCCCTCGATTGATCATCTCTCTATAGGTATCCAACACCCCCCTCCACAATATAATTCCGGCTTCCGGCAAAGTCAACCCTACGCCCGTACACAAACCACCTCTATTTATCTCGTTCCGCCGCTCCGCGGCGGAATGCATACCCGGACGCTCTGCGTCCGAACCTCGTAGCGGCGCAGAGCGCCGCAATATGCGTTCCCACGCAGAGCGTGGGAACGAGTGTGGATGCAGGGGCGAGGCATGCCTCGCCCGTTACGCCCGCACGGCGACTACCGCAAATTTCAGATACCGGGTTTCCTGCATGCCGGGGAGCACGGGATGGTCGGGGGAAGCGCCGCGCCATTCCAGGAGGCTGATCGTCTTTCCCGCGGCGCGGGCGGAATCGTGGATGATCTCGAGAAACGTCTCTTCGAACACGTGGTGAGAGCAGGAGGCGGTTGCGAGGATGCCGTTCGGCCTTAACAGCCTGTAGGCGTACGAGTGGAGTTCCTTGTAACCCTTCTTCGCCTTGCGGACGGATTTTTTGCTTTTCGCAAAGGAGGGAGGGTCCAAAATGACAAGGTCGAACTGTTCGCCCCTGGCGACCGCTTCCTTCATGTAGTCGAAGGAATCGGCTTTGACGAAGGAGGGGCTCACGGGGAGTTTGTTGCGGGAGGAGTTCTCGGCCGCCCTCGTGATTGCGCGCTCGGAGACGTCAATGCCGGTCACTTCCGAAGCGCCGGAGGCGGCAGCATTCAGGGCAAAACCTCCCTCGTTGCAAAAACAATCGAGGACCCGGCGGCCCGCCGCGTAGCGCCGGATGGCGTGGCGGTTCTCGCGCTGATCCAGGAAGAATCCCGTCTTCTGGCCCTCCAGGAGGTCGACGGTATACTCCACTCCGTGTTCGGTGATGCGCGCCGGAGACGCCGCTCCTCTCAGGATTCCTTTCCGCTGCTCGAGTCCCTCCAGCGAGCGGACCGGCGCATCGTTCCGCTCGACGATCGAGGCCGGATGGAAGATCGATTCGAGCACGTCGCAGATCAACGTGAGCCGCCTGTCCATGCCGTAGGAGAGCGCCTGAATCGCAAGCTGGTCGTTGTATTTGTCGACGATGAGGCCGGGAAGGAAATCGCTCTCGCCGTGGATGAGGCGGAAGGTTTCGGACTCCTGGTAAAGCGTGCGCCGGAGGAGGAGGGCGGCTTCGATCCTCCTCGCGAAGAAACGGAAGTCGATCTCTTCCTCCAGCCGCGTGAGAAGCCGCACCGCGATCAGGGAGCCGGGATTGTAAAACCCGGTCCCCAGAAGCCCGCCGGAGTGGGTGCGCAGCTCGACGATATCTCCAGCCGCCGGCTCGCCCGCGATGCTCAGGATTTCATTGCTGAACGCCCAGAGGTGGCCGTTGGTGATCCGGCGCTCTTCATTTTTCCTCAACGTGACGACTTTAGGCACGACCGGCCCTCGGCAGTCCCGCCGGGAGAAGACGGCGTTCAGGCAATCGTGACGTCGCCCGAGAGGTACACATCCTGGATCGCATTCAGGATGGCGATTCCCTCCTTCATCGGACGCTGGAAAGCCTTTCGTCCGGAGATGAGGCCCATCCCGCCCGCGCGCTTGTTGATCACCGCGGTCCGGACAGCCTCCGCCATGTCGTTCTCTCCGGATGCGCCTCCCGAATTGATCAGCCCGGCCCTGCCCATGTAGCAGTTTGCAACCTGATACCGGCAGAGGTCGATCGGATGATCGCTCGAGAGGTCCGTGTAGACCTTTTTGCTCGTCTTCCCGAACTTCAGGGCGTTGAAACCCCCGTTGTTCTCCGGAAGTTTTTGCTTGATGATATCGGCCTGGATCGTGACGCCGAGATGGTTCGCCTGGCCTGTCAGGTCGGCGGCGAGGTGATAATCCTTCTCGGGGGTCTTGAACGCCGCGTTCCGGAGGTAGCACCAGAGAATCGTTCCCATCCCCAGCTCATGGGCATGCTGGAACGCCAGTCCGACTTCCTGGATCTGGCGTTTCGATTCCTCGGATCCGAAGTAGATGGTGGCGCCCACGGCCACCGCCCCCATGTCGAACGCCTGCTTGACCCGCCCGAACATGATCTGGTCGTACGAATTCGGGTAGGAGAGGAATTCGTTATGGTTGATCTTCAGAATGAACGGGATTTTGTGCGAATATTTCCGGGCGACCGACCCGAGGACCCCGAGGGTCGAGGCGACCGCGTTGCATCCCCCGTCCATCGCGAGCCGGACGATGTTCTCCGGGTCAAAGTAAATCGGATTCGGGGCGAACGACGCGCCGGCCGAATGCTCGATGCCCTGGTCCACCGGCAGGATCGAGAGATAACCCGTGTGCGCGAGCCGCCCCTGGTGGATCAGCCAGTTCAGGCTCTTCAGGACCGGCGTCGGCCTGTCGGATTGCGCGTAGATCCGTTCGACGTAATCGGGCCCGGGAGTATGGAGCATCGACTTCGGGATCCCCTTGCAGGTGTGCTCGAGGAGGCTCTTCGCGTCGGCGCCCAGCATTTTTTCGATATCTTGAGAGGTCATGTTGTGTTCCTATGGTCTGAGGGTGGCTGAAAAGAATGAGCGAATATACAAAAATCGGGCGTAAAGAGAAAACCCTCCGTGCCTTTGAATGTCCCGCGATTTTTGGTATATTTTGGCGCATGAAACGAATCTCCTGCATAATCTTCAATCTTGACGGCACGGAGATCGGGGACCGTCGAAGTTGAACGAGGAACGCCCGCACCGGACTCTGCTGCTGATCAGCCTGCCCCTCATCGTTCTGCTCTTTTACGGCACGGCCAGCCTCCACTTTCCCTACACGCCGGACGACACCTATATCTATCTGCAGTTCGCCAAAAACGTCACGCAGGGAAACGGAATTTCGTTCAACGCCGGCGAGCAGACGTACGGGATCACGAGCCCTCTCTGGATGTTCATCATCGCCCTTGGCGGGAAAATGGGGGTCGATTTCTATGTCGCGGCGAAAGCGATCGACCTCGTGTTTGCGAGCCTCGCGCTCATGGCGGTCTACCTCCTGGCCTTCGAAATCATACGGGACGTGGGGGTCGCCCTCTCCGCGACGGTGGCCTTCTCCGTCAACGCGTGGTTTCTCCGCTGGTCCGGCTCCGGGATGGAGACCTCGCTCTCCGTTCTTCTCACGCTGGCAACGCTCCTCTTTTGCCTGAGAAACGAGTATTTCCTTTCGGTCGTCTTCGCCGGGCTTCTCACCCTGACGCGGCCCGAGGGAGGGCTCCTGGCGGGAGTGATCGCCGCGGACGTCCTCTTCAATTCTCACAACAGGAGGCGCGCCCTAAAAATAGCGCTTTCCGTTCTTCTGATCTACGGGGCGCTGATTCTTCCCTGGCTGCTCTATGCCTCCTCCGTCTTTGGAACGCCGGTTCCGAACACCGCCCTCGGAAAGGCGGGGTGGAATCTTTCGCCGGGAGATCTTCTTGCCACCTTCTCCGACGCCGTCAAGACTCTCCTCGCCGCGGATGCAGTCGCGGTGCTCGTGTTCCTGGGGGCGGGATTCCTCCTCTTCATGCGATTCCGGCGCGGGGCGGACGCCGGCCGGGATGCCGGGCGGGCGGAGTATGTCTCGCGTCAATCCCTTCCCGGAATCGTGTGGGTCGCCGGACTTCTCCTCCTGTACGTCGTGAGCGGAACGAACGTGGTGTCGCGATACCTCCTGATGACGTCGCCCTTGATAACGATCTACGCCTTCTTCTTTCTCTACGAACTCCTCGCGGCCTCCCCGTGGCGGCGGGGCGCCAGCGCCGGGGTGATCGTTCTGACCGCCCTGATCATGCTTCAAAACCAGATCGTCTATCACCGGTACGTCCTTCCCGGAATCGAGGCGTTCGAGGAGGGGATGGAGAGCTGCCTGATCCCCATCGGCCGGTGGATCAACGAGAGCACGCCGCCGGGCTCGACCGTCGTCACCGGCGACATCGGGGCGATCGGATACTTCTCCGGCCGGAAGGTGTGTGACGCGGCGGGGCTGGTCTCTCCCGCGCTTCTCCCGTTGATTCACCGGGGCCTCAAGCCGAATGAGATTATTGAGCGCAAGCTCTACGAAGCGTGCTGCGCCCCGGAATATGTGGTGCACCGGGCCCCGGATCCCGAAGAGCTGAAATCCGACTCTGACCTCGTCCCGGTCCTCTCGAAGCCGTTTCCGAACATGAGTCTCAACGACCCGAGAACGAATTATTTCACGGTCTACCGCGTTCGCCACGCCGTCCCCGCAGGGAAAGCACCGGAGGCGGGGCAATGAGCCGTCTGCGGGTGGGCGTCATCGGAGTCGGGCACCTCGGGTCCCTCCACGCGAAGATGCTCTCCGGGATCCCCGAGGCGCTCCTGGTGGGGGTGCTGGATGCCGACCGGTCCAGGGCCGACGCGATCGCCGCCGAAACGGGCGCCGCGTCCTTCGGGACTCCCGGCGAACTCCTCGGGTCCGTCGAAGCTGTCATCATCGCCGCTCCGACGAGCGAGCATTTTGAACTCGCCCGCCGGGCGGTCGATGCGGGAGTCCATCTCTTCGTCGAGAAACCGATGACCACCACAGTCGCGCAGGCTCGGACGCTGGTGGACCTCGCGCGGGCGAAGAACCTCAAGCTTCAGGTGGGGCATATCGAGCGGTTCAATCCGGCGCTCCTGGCGCTGGAGAAGTACCGTCTGGCGCCGATGTTCATCGAATCACACAGGCTCGCGCAGTTCAACCCCCGGGGCACCGACGTGGCCGTCGTGCTCGATCTCATGATCCACGACATCGACATCATCGTGAGCCTGGTGCGCTCCCCGGTGGCGGAGATTGAAGCCAACGGCGTCGCGGTGGTCTCCGATACGATCGACATCGCCAACGCCCGCATCCGGTTCGAGAACGGCTGCGTGGCGAACGTAACGGCGAGCAGGATTTCCCAGAAAAAAATGCGGAAAATGCGCCTCTTCCAGAAAGACGCATATATCTCGATCGATTTCTCCGAGGGCGCGGCGGAGGTGTTCCGTCTTCGGAACGACGGCGACGCGGAGGAAGGGAACAACACGCTCCTGCTCGGCGAAATCGAGTCGGGCGCGGTCAAGAGAAAAATCGTGTACGAGCAGCCGGAGGTGAAGGAGGTCAACGCCCTTCAGCACGAACTGGAGCGGTTCATCCGCGCCGTCCAGCGCGACGAGGAACCGGCCGTCACCGGGGAAGAGGGCCTGCGGGCGTTGCAGCTCGCGCACGACATCATGATACGCATCCAGGGGCAACCGCTGACGCTCTGAAGCCATGGCCGGAACATCCATACCGCCCGGGAATCCGGATCAGCCGAAGCAGGTCCTCATCGACGATCCGATGCTCCTCGACGCCGGCCGTATCGCCGACGAAGAGGGGATCGAACTTTATGTGGTGGGGGGATACGTGCGGGACAAGCTTCTGGAGAGGGCCGTCTCCGACGCCGATCTTCTCGTCATCGGGGACGGCATAGGGTTTGCAAAATTGTTCGCCCGGAAATCGGGCGGGCGCCAGGTGGTCGCATTTGAGAAGTTCGGGACGGCGATGATCCCGTTCGAGGAGCGGAAGCTCGAATTCGTTTCGGCGCGCGAAGAGTCGTACGAAGCTTCGTCGCGAAAGCCGGCGGTGAAACGGGCGTCGCTTGCCAGCGACCTCGCCCGGAGGGACTTCAGCGTCAACGCGATCGCCGTGTCGCTCAACCGGGAGAGGCGGGGAGAGATG
This sequence comes from Bacteroidota bacterium, assembly GCA_036522515.1. Classification (NCBI taxonomy): domain Bacteria; kingdom Pseudomonadati; phylum Bacteroidota; species Bacteroidota bacterium. The sequence continues at coordinate 116,736 of DATDFQ010000015.1, read as the reverse complement.
GTCGACCCGTTCGACGGCGTCTCCGACATCGCCCGGAAGGTCATCCGGACTCCGCTCGCGCCCGATCGCACCTTCGACGACGATCCCCTCCGCATGATGCGCGCGATCCGCTTCGCGTCGCAGCTCGATTTTGCGATCGACCCCCCGGCGCTTGAGTCCATCGTGCGCAACGCGGGCCGGATTACGATCGTTTCCCAGGAGAGGGTGACGGACGAGTTCCTGAAGATACTCCGGTCGAAGAAACCTTCCGTCGGGCTCAAGCTCCTCCACGATACCGGGCTCGACAAACATGTCTTTCCCGAGCTCGTCGATCTTGTCGGGACGGAGCAGCGGAAGGATTACCACCACAAGGATGTCTTCCTTCACACGCTCAAGGTGGTCGATAACATCTCGGAGAACACCGGGGACGTCTGGCTCCGGTTCACCGCGCTCGTGCACGACATCGCAAAACCGCGGACCAAGGCCTTCAAGGAGGGGACCGGCTGGACGTTCCACGGGCACGAGGAGCTGGGCGCCAGGATGATGAAAACGGTCTTCCGGAGGATGAAGCTTCCCCTCGACAAACTGCCGTACGTCGAACGGCTCGTCCGTTTGCACCTCCGGCCGATGGTCCTGGTGAGCGAGGAAGTGACCGATTCCGCCGTGCGAAGGCTCCTTTTTGAGGCGCGCGAGTTGATCGACGACCTGATGACGCTCTGCCGCGCCGATATCACTTCCCAGAACCCCGGGAGAGTTGCCCGGTACCTGAGAAATTACGATATTGTGATGGAGAAAATGCGCGAGGTAGAGGAGAAAGACCGTCTCCGCAACTGGCAGCCTCCCGTGCGCGGCGAAGAGATTATGAGCGTTTGCGGCCTCGAACCGGGTCCGGTCGTGGGAATCCTCAAGAAACGGATAGAGGAGGCGATTCTCGAGGGTGAGATTCCGAACGAGCACGATGCAGCTCTGGCCTACCTCCTGGCGATCAAGGATCAGGTCCTTCAGGGCACGGGCTGAACTGCAATCAACCTCTGCCAACCTCTGCAACTTTTACCACCGCTTTTCGTTAAGAGGGGTAATGCTGTGGGATCCCCTCTTGCCACTTAACCACCGAATCACAGGAGTTCACGCGATGAAACAGGTTTCCGCTCTCGCCTTTCTTATAGTATTGACCATGACCTGCCGAACGGCGTCGCCGGGGCAGGATTCGAAAACCATCACGCTTCAGAGCGCAATCGATATGGCGGTCGAGCACAACATTTCGGTCATCCAGGCCCGCAATTCCGTCGAGGCGTCGCAGTCGGCCAGGCAGGCCGCGGTCGGGGCGATGCTCCCGAGCCTCGATCTTTCCGGGAGCTTTTCACGCTCCCAGACCTGGAGCACCCAGGAGGCGGGCGTGGTCTTCTATCAGGGAATCCCGATCTCGGTGGGGGGAGGAACAGGCTTTCGCGCGAGTAATTCCTTCAGCAGCGGGATCTCGAGCCAGGTCGTCCTGTTCAACGGATTCGCCAATTCGTCGAACGTGAGCCGCGCCCAGTATGCCGCGGCCTCGTCCGACTACAACCTCAGCCGCACCGAGCAGGCGGCGATCTATCAGACTCACCAGCTCTATCTCGGGGTCGTCCAGACGTTCCAGCTCCTGAAGGTGAACGAGGATAATCTCAAGAGCGGCGAGCGGCAGCTCGAGCGGATCGTCGAATCGAACAAGGTCGGGGCGGTCGCGGTGGCGGACGTTTACCGGCAGAAAGTCCAGGTCGGGTCGGACGAGCTCGCCCTGATCCAGGCGCAGAGCAACCATGAGAAGGCGAAGGCGGACCTGATCGCGTTCCTGGGGATCGACTTCAATCAGGAGTACAAATTTGATTTCACCGGAATCCCGGACAGCATCGACACGACGGAATTCGCGCAGCTCAACGCGCGGTATGCGAACTTCGACGAGCTCTGCAAGTCGGCGATCGAAAAGCGGCCCGACTACCTGGCCGCGGTGGAGAACCTGAACACCGCCGACGCTTCGGTCACCATGGCCCGCGCCGGGTACCTGCCGACGGTGAGCCTGAACGGCTCCTACGGCTACAACAACACGGAGCTGAGCAACCTGACCGACAACCGGAATCTCTATTTCGGCTTCAATATCAACCTCCCGATTTTCAGCGGCTTCTCGACGCAGAACCAGGTCGAGCAGGCGCAGGTGCAGAAACGGAACGCGAACGAACAGGTCAAGCAGGATCTCCGGCAGGTGAGGGTCGACGTGCGGAAGGCGCTGCTGGACCTGGAGTCGTCCGAAAAGCAGGTTTCGGTGACGCAGTCGAGCGTCGTGTCCGCGGAGATGGACAGAAAGATCGCGGAGGAAAAGTATAACCTGGGGGCGGGAACGCTCCTGGACCTGCTCGTCGCCACGGCGAACTATACCACGGCGCTGAGCAACAAAGTTAACGCCGTGGTCGGCTATCTCCTGTCGAAAAAGCAGGCTGAGTACGCCCTCGGAACGCTCTCCAAGTAACAGTCGTCCTTCAGAAGGGATTTCAAATGGCAAACATAAAGTCGCGAAAGAAACTCATCATCTTCTCGATCATCGGCGCTCTCGTGATCGTGCTGACCCTGCTCGTGATCATGGGAAGCAAGAAAGAGGTGGTCATCTCCGTCGAGACGGAGAAGGTCGTGAGGCGGACCATCACGCAGACCGTGACCGCGACCGGGAAGATCAATCCCGAGGTCCAGGTCGTGATCACGCCCGAGGTGAGCGGCGAGATCATCGAGCTTCCGGTGAAGGAAGGAATGAAAGTGAAGAAGGGCGATCTCCTGATGAAGATCAAACCCGACATCTATCTCGCCGAGCGGGATCGCGCGAGCGCGCAGCTCAGTTCGGCGAAAGCCAGCCTCGTGCAAAGCGAGTCTCAGAACAAGCGGGCGAGCGACCTCTCCAAGAAGGGGCTGATCTCGACCTCCGAGCTCGAGGCGGCCAGCACCGGGTACCAGGTGGCGAAATCGCAATACGACCAGGCGGACGCCGCGCTGAAGCAGGCGCAGGAGAGCCTCCGCAAGACCACGATCTACTCCCCGATGGACGGGACGATCAGCGGCCTGAAGGTCGAGCTGGGCGAGCGGGTGCTCGGGACGAGCCAGTTTCAGGGAACCGAGGTGATGACCGTGGCCGACCTCTCGCGCATGGAGGCGCGCGTCGATGTCGGAGAGAACGACATCGTGCTGATCTCGATCGGGGATACGGCGCGGATTTCGGTGGACGCGCTCCCGGACCGGAAGCTGACGGGGGTCGTCTATGAGATCGGCAATTCCGCAAAGACCAAGGGCCTCGGCACGCAGGAAGAGGTCACGAATTTCGAGGTGAAGCTCCGCATCACCGACAAGGACGTCGTTCTGCGGCCCGGTATGTCGGAGACGGCCACGATCGAGACGGAGACCAAGAGCAACGTGCTCGCCGTCCCGATCCAGAGCGTCACGATCCGGTCCGATAAGAAGGACAAGGAGAAGATGGAGCCTTCGGAGTCCGACCAGCTCGCCGCCAACGATTCCAAGATCAAGCAGCAGAAGAACGAAAAGCCGCAGGAAGTCGTCTTCGTGGTGGACAACAGCAACGCGAAAACCATCGGCGTGAAGCGTGGAATCTCGGACGATTCCTACACCGAGATCGTCTCGGGTCTCGCGGAAGGGAAGGAAGTCGTTTCCGGAAGCTATAAGGCCATCAACCGCGAGCTGGAAGACGGCGTCAAGGTCAAGGTCGACAACAACAAGAAGAAGTCCCCGACCCCCGGCGCGAAGTAAGGCTCTTTTCAATTACTCGGAGCAATCATGGCACAAGACATCGTCATCAACCTGCAGCAAATCAAGAAGAGCTACGACATGGGGGGCGCCGAAGAGGTTCTGGCGCTTCGGGGGGTCTCGGTCCAGATCGTGAAGAACGAATACGTCGCGATCATGGGACCGTCCGGCTCGGGGAAGTCGACGCTCATGAACATCATCGGGTGCCTCGACACGCCGACATCGGGCCTCTACGAATTCAACGGAATCAACGTGAGCGAGATGAACGACAACCAGCTCGCCAAGATCCGGAACAAGGAGATCGGGTTCGTCTTCCAGACGTTCAACCTCCTCGCCCGGTCCGACTCTCTGCATAACGTCGAGCTCCCCCTGATCTACGGCGGGGTGGCCGCGGCGGAGCGCAAGCGACTGGCCCGCGAGGCCCTCGAACATGTGGGGCTCGGCGACCGGCAGCATCACAAGCCGAACGAGCTCTCCGGCGGCCAGCGCCAGCGCGTGGCCGTCGCCCGGGCGCTGGTCAACAAGCCGTCCATTCTGCTCGCGGACGAGCCGACGGGGAACCTGGACACGAAAACCGGCGAAGAAATCATGCTCCTGTTCGAGCACCTCCACCGGCAGGGGAACACGATCATCCTCGTCACGCACGAGGAATCGATCGCCGAACACGCGCACAGGATCATCCGCGTTCGCGACGGCATGGTGGAGAGCGATGTCAAGGTGGACGCCCGCAAAATTGTCTCGTCCAACGCCTGAGGGATCCTCATGCATTTCCTGACTGAAGTCAAAGAGGGCATGCTCATTTCGTTTCGCGCGATCCGCGCGAACAAGATGCGCTCGGTTCTCACCACCCTCGGCATCGTCATCGGGATCGTATCGGTGACGATGATGGCGACCGCCATCGAGGGGGTCACGCGGTCCTTCGAGAAGAGCGCCTCGGCGTTCGGATCGAAAGTGCTCTACATCCAGAAATTTCCCTGGGTCGGCGGGGACGACTGGTGGAAATACCGTAACCGGAAGGATCTGCGCGTGGAATTCGCCGACGGCGTCGCCCGGCAGGCGACGCTCATCGACGCGATCGCTCCCGCGGCGAGCACCTCCAAGGACGCGCGCTACGGATCGCGGATCATGCTCGGCGCCTTCGTGACGGGGACGACCAACCAGTACCAGGAAGCCTCGGGCACCACCATCATCGACGGGAGGTTTTTCTCGCAGGATGAATCCGACGGCGGCCGGCCGGTCTGCGCGATCGGCGCCAACGTGGCCGAGACGCTCTTTCCGTCGGTCGATCCGATCGGCCAGACCATCAAAGTGGGGGGGTTCCCCTATACGGTCCTCGCGGTGTTCGAGAAGCAGGGGGGCCTCTTCGGCGCCTTCACATCGGACAACCGGATCTACGTTCCGATCAACGCGTTCCTGACGCAGTTCGGGACTCACCGGGATATCACCCTGAACGTCCGGGTGGCGAAGGCCGCCGATATCGACGACGCGAAGGAGGAGCTCCGCGGCATCATGCGAAAATTGCGCCATCTCGCGCCGCTCCAGGAGGACGACTTTAACATCAACGAGCAGGAGCAGCTCACACAGGTCTTCGGAGCGATCACGGCCGTGATCGCCGGCGTCGGATTCTTCATCACCGGACTCTCCCTCTTCGTCGGGGGAATCGGCATTATGAACATCATGTATGTTTCGGTCTCCGAACGGACCCGCGAGATCGGCATCCGCAAGGCGATCGGCGCGTTCCGGCGGACGATCCTGCTGCAGTTTCTGGTCGAGTCGGCCCTGATCTGCCTGATCGGAGGGGTGATCGGGCTCGTGATCGCCTACCCGCTCAGCCTGATCGCGAACCAGATCCTACCGACGGCGATGCCGGTATCGGTCGTCATCATTTCGCTCCTCGTATCGCTTCTCGTCGGCGTGGTGTCCGGGTTCCTCCCCGCGTTCCGGGCGGCGCGGATGGATCCCGTGGAGGCGCTCAGATATGAATAAGGAGGTCCGGCAGTGAGCCGCACATTTGAAACCGTCGTCCATGAGATCCGGGAAAGCCTGAGCATGGCGCTCGTGGCGGTCCGGACGAACAGGCTTCGCTCGATCCTGACGCTGCTCGGTATTTCGGTGGGAGTGTTCTCGATCATCGCGGTGATGACCGCCATGGGGGTGCTTGTAAACGGCATCGAAAGCGGAATCAGCCAGCTCGGAGCCAACACCTTCCAGATTCAGCGAACGCCGATGTTCCGCTCGAACAATCCGCGCGAGCGCGCGAAGATCAGGGCCCGCAAGAACATCAAGATCGACCAGGGGCTCCAGGTCAAGGAGAAGACCTCTCTCGCAAAGGCGGTGGGACTGGAATCGTGGGACTTCGGGAAGGTCGTCGCGAGCCCGCACGGACAAAAGACGAACCCGAACATCTCGATCGGCGGCGAGGACATCGAGGGGTTCGCCACCAACAACTGGGATATCGGCGACGGCAGGCTGTTCACCCAGGACGAGCTGAATTCGAACAAGAATGTGGCGATCCTCGGGGGCGGCGTGGTCCAAAAAGTGTTTCCCAAAACGGATCCGATCGGCCAGACGGTCCGGATCGACGGGCATGAGTACGAGGTCGTCGGCGTGATCGAGTCCAAAGGGGGGATGCTCGGCGGCAACGAGGACAATTTTGTGGCGATCCCGCTCACGACGTTTTTCGACGCCTACGGCAAGGACCGCGATATCCACATCATGGTGACGGCCCGGGGATCCGACTCCTACGACGATTGCATGGAGCAGGTGCGGGGGATCCTCCGGACTGCGCGGCGGGTGGCCCCCGGCGACGATGACGATTTCTATATTTTTTCAAACGATTCGGTGATCCAGTCGTTCAACGATTTTACGAAGTACGTCCGGCTGGGAATCATGCTCATCAGCGCGATCGCGCTCATCGCGGCCGGTGTCGGGATCATGAACATCATGCTCGTCTCGGTGACCGAACGGACGCGCGAAATCGGCATCAGGAAGGCCATCGGCGCGCGCCGCAACAATATCCTGACCCAGTTCATCCTCGAAGCCATCGTCCTCAGCCAGCTCGGCGGGATCATCGGGATTGTCCTGGGGATTGCCGGCGGCAATGTCGCCGCGATCCTCTTGAGCGTTCCCCCCATCATCCCGTTCGATTGGGCGGCGATCGGTTTCGCGATCTGTTCGATCATCGGAATCGTCTTCGGGGTCTACCCCGCGTGGAAAGCGTCGAACCTGGATCCGATCGACGCTCTCCGGTACGAATAGGGCGGGAGCTCCCGCCCCCCGGTTCATCCCCGTTCCCGGGCCTCCGCGCTTCAGAGCCCGCCTGTTTTCCTCGTTTTCCTTGCATATGAACAATTTTTAACTTGACTTCCCCCGGCGATCGGGCTATCTTATTACAGCGCCCGCAGATCCGTCCATCCACGGATATACCTATGAGGAGACAACCCATGCGAACTTTACCACTGAGAGACCACTTGAATAAACTCTACGCTATCGTCGGAATCCTTTTTACGGCGGGCATTTTGGCATCCTCCGCGGCGATCGCACAGCCTCCACCGCAACCGGTCTACCGAACCTTCAGCCAGACGGAATTCGCGTCGAAGAAGCTGAATCAGGTCGGAAAGGTCGAGGCGACCAGGGCATGGTTCACCTTCCGGAACGATTCGGATTTCGCGGTGAACAGCCTCCACGTGAAATTCAACGGCCACGTGGTCGTTGTCGAGGATTCCGGTGGATTTACGACCGTCGTCACCGGCGAAAAACAGAGCCTCAGTTTTACCGGCAGGACCGTTGCCGCCCACGACTCCGTGACGCTCAGGTTCCTCTTCAAGAAGGGGGTGCCCAACGCAAAGGCCGACAGGTGGTGGTGGGATATCTCCGGCACCCGGGCCAGCACGGTGAACAAGGATTTGGAAGCCACGAACATCTTTCTGCTCCGGAAGCAGCCCGGCGGAGGGAATGTCTTCGAGTTTCTCTACAAGCACGAGGTCCGCAGGCCGCAGGGGCTTCTCTTCGGGATGAAGACCGACACCCTAGGCGTGGGATGGATCCGGTACAAATCGGCCGACAGGAAATTCTTCCCGCATACCGACAGCTCGCGTTGCTTCGACTTCATCGAGACGGGCGAAGGCGGGCAGCGCCCCTTCATCGGCGAGTTGAAAAACCCGCACGTGAAGAAACACAATAACCACCTCCTCGGCGAAGTCCACGTGCTCCTGCTCGCGGTGATCGCGAACGATTCGGGCGTGACGGCCCCCTTCGACGGCGGCGCCACCCGGCTCGGCGATCTGATTTATAACGATCCCGGGAATCCGGGCGATCCGTCCAACAACATGACGATCCGGGAGATCATCGCGCTCACCGATTCCGGGCTGACCTATTGCGGACATTTCACGGCCCCGTTCTACTTCGGGCAGGATTCCGCCATCAGCAGGATCAACAGGGCGTTCGACGGGCCGATCGTTGCGGTCTCGTTCAGCCCCCTGAGGATCGACGGGACGCAGCCCTTGCCGCCGTTCCTGCATCCAAATCCGCTGGCCGCGCCCGTCACTCCCACGTTGTCGCGGTACTCGATCCTCGACGACACGCCCGACCAGTTTACGATGCGGCAGAACTATCCGAATCCCTTCAACCCGACGACGACGATCGAGTTCAACCTGACTCAGCCGAGCCTGGTGACTCTCAAGGTTTACAACGTGCTGGGGCAGGAGGTGTCGACGCTGCTCGATCGTGAGTTGCTGCAGGAGGGGGAGCAATCGTACGAGTTCGACGCGAACAACATGCCGTCCGGGGTCTACTTCTACCGGATCCAGGCGTTCGGCGCGGGGCAGAATAACCAACAGTTTCAGGCGGTCAGGCGAATGGTGCTGCTCAAGTAGGGCGGCGACGCAGCGCACGTGGATAAAAAAAACCCGGGACCAGATCCCGGGTTTTTTTATGCGATGCTTCGCTTCTCTTCGCTTCACTGCGTTTCGCTCAGACCGCAGCCTGAAGGCTGCGGCTACCGATACATTGTCATCCTGAGCGAAGCGAAGGATCTTGTTCGTGGATCGGGATCCTTCGGTCGCTACGCTCCCTCAGGATGACAATGCCCCCTACGCCTTCATCCGCATCCCTTCTTCCTCGAAGCTGAAAATCCAGCCCGCCAGCTTCCCCGGGTCGATGTCGCGGAAATCGTTCCAGTACTTCCGAGTGTACATGAACTGCGAGCTGGTATCGGGGGCCCGGACCTCGTCCACCATCCGCATGATTTTCCGGAGCCGTTCCTTCCACCGGCGCATGTTCGCAACCCGCAGGTCGATCCATCCGTCGTGCGACCAGAGGTCGATGCTCTTCGCGGTGATCGGAACGTACTTCTCGCCCCGGTCGGGAGGTATCTTGATCTCGTTCGCCCGGAGGAGGGACTTTCCGTCGGGCAACAGAATCGGAATGCCGATGGAGATGATCCGGGAGCGGAGCTTCCTGTCGGTCGAGATCAACCGGAGAAGCTTCCGCGAGAGGTCCGTCGCGCTGGTGTCCAGCACCGTCTTCGCATTCGCGCAACAGAGTTCGAGGAGGTGCGCCTCGTAGAGGAGCTTCGAGAGGCGGGGCGGACCGAGAATCTCGAAAGCGATGCTCCGGACGCCGTGCCTCCGCTCGAGCTCCTCCAGGCGCTGCTTCGCGCCGTGGAACAGGTAGCCCGCCCGGTAGGTGGGGGAGAGGGTCGCGTTGTCGAGCGCGTTGATGATGTCATGCCCGGTGTTCCCTCCCCGGATTTCGTAGATCACGTCTTCGGCGATCTCTTCTGCCGTCACGAACTCCATCTGCCCGGGAGTGGCGATGGTCTCAAATTCCCCCCGGGAGAAAAGCCCGTTCTCTCCGGTGTCGATGAAGACGGATTTGAGCGTTTCACCCGTCGCGCGCGCTCCGTTCGCCATGTTGAGCTCGAGGGTCTTCCCCAGCTTCACGGCGCGTCCGGGGGGGCAATCGAACAGCCTGACGGGAGCCCCCCTCCGCTTGATTTCTCCGTACGTGATCCTTTTCCAGGCGATGGCGGCGGTCGGCTTGATCTCCTTCGTGATCGGCGCATCGGGAGTCCGGCCCATCAGGAAGAGGAGCAGGGTGTGGGCGCCCGCGACGGCGGACTTGCTGAGCAGGACGCTGGACGGCCTCTCCTCGCTGTGGGTGTAGGGGATGTTCAACCCCATCCCTCCCGTTCCGCTCGTCCCGATTTTCAGATAGATCTTCGTGCCCGACTTGTGCATGGAGCGGTAGAGGAGTTGGACATGCCGGATCAGCTGCGGGATGTAGAGCGTGCAGAGGAGTTGTTCCGTCACGCGCCGGAGGGCCGCGCTGTTGTCGGATCGTTCGTTCTTCTTGATCTGCTGGAGGACCCTGCGGGCGCCCCGGAAGATGTCCTGGTAGGCGATCGCCGTCGCGGAGTTGATGCAATCGATGATGATCTCGGGCTTATAGGCGTCGATCAGCCTGAAGATGGTCGAGCGGCGTATCGTCTCCTCGGTCAGCTCGCCCAGGTTGTCTTCGATGAGCATCGCCCGCATGGCGGGGTCGTCGATCATGTCGTCGCGGCGCGTGTCCTTGAGCGTTTGGCGCACGAAAATATTCCCCCACCAGGGGACAAAAAAGTTCTTCCCGAGAGAGGGAAATTCCTTCCGCAGCGACCGGGCGGCCTCTTCGGCTTCCGACTGGAGGAGGGAGGTGACGATGATCCGGCGCGGCCGTTCCTCGACGAGTTTCCGGCAGATGGCGCAACCGACCAACCCGCCGCCTCCGAGAACGAGGACGGTGCGGTTCTTAATATCCATGTGGTACCCTGGCCCCGGCTCCCGGCCTGCGATCCGAATCCGGCCGCGCGGCCGGGGACGCGCGGTGAAGCGCCGCCGTCCCGGTCATGAAGTCTTTTCGACGAGAAGCGCGGTCCCGTACGCAAGAACTTCGGTCACGCCGTTCATGACCTCGTTCGCGTCGTACCGCATCCCGATGATCGCGTTGGCTCCCATCTGGCGCGCATGCTCGACCATGATCAGGTAGGCGTCCTGCCGGGCCCTCTCACAGAGTTCCTGGTAGATGGAAATGTTCCCTCCCACCAGGGTCTGGAACGCCGCGCCGATGTTGCCGACGATCGAGCGCGAGCGCACGGTAATCCCCCGCACGAGCCCGAATTGCCTGACGACCCTGTACCCTTCCAGCGTGAAAGCGGTGGTGATCAGAGTATGGTCCATTCTAGTCCGCCCTCATTTAAGTTTTATCGATTTCACGCACTTCTCGAAGACCGGAAAGTACACGTCTTTCTGCGGCGTATACCAGTTGAGCGAGATCCGGACGACCTTGTCGTTCTTCACGGCGAAGTAGGCCCGGCTCGAGATGTCCTTGACGGGCGAATAATCGACCCAGTAGGCCGTGGCTCCGTCGATCGTGGTTTCCCCGGTCCCCTTCGACTTGTACTTCCCCTTGTTCTGCGCCCAGACCTTGTCGACCGTGAGTTTCTGGGCTCCGAAGACGTCGATGTGGATGCTGCAGTCCTGGCGGTCGGCGCGCAACTCGAGAACGTAATCCTTGCCCTTCGCCGGGACGCTGGCAACGGCGAGATTATCGGGATACTGCATGCTGAAGACCGGCGAATTCGAGACCGTCTCCAGATTCGCCGAGGCCTGCCACACGTCGGGTTTCTGCGCGACGACGGCCGGTATCTGGAACGATTTCAGGACCGCGTCGAAGACCGCCTCGTGGGCGGCGAATTGGTCGCCGTAGCCTTTGAACTCGAGCTTATAGACACAGGTGTCGCCGGGCACGAAGATCTGGTATCCGTAGATGTTCGTCTTGTTGGTCGCCTTGATCAGGTAGGGGACTTTGGGGGATTGTTTCCCCCCCGCCGTCACTTCCTGGTCGGCGCTCAGCTCCATCGCCGACTGCTTCATGTCGTCTTTCGCGGCCTGAACGATCTGGGCGAGGGGCTTCCCCTCATACCGGATGACCTCCACGCTGACGTCTGCGCCCGGTTCACCGGAGGTCGGATCGAGAAAACGGTTCAACACTTCCTGAGATTTTACGAACACCGGCTTTCCCGTGGTGCCGAGTTGTCTCCACTCCGCCGGATACTGGATTGAGAACCCGTACCCCGCGTCGCGGTATTCGCTCATCTGCCCGACCGCAACGGGGCCCGTTTTTTTCTCGCACCCCGGAAGGAGCAGGATCAGAAGGAACGTGGTGAGGGCTAAGTGTTTCATCGAAGACTCCCTGATGAGTTGTGATCGACCTTTGTTCATTTGGGAACTACCGTATCGTACCAGAATTTCTTCCCCCGGAGACCGACCTCGTCGACATGGACATGCTTCGATTCCATGTACTCCTGCACTCCTTCTACGCCGAATTCGCGCCCGATTCCGCTTTGCTTGTACCCGCCGAACGGGGCTTTCTCCGACAACAAATGCCACTCGTTGATCCAGACCGTCCCGGCCCGGAGCCGCCGGGCGACCTCCATCGCTTTCTCCGGGTCGCGCGACCAGACTCCGCCGGCGAGGCCGTACATGCTCTCGTTCGCCATCGCGATCGCTTCGTCCACGCTCCGGTAGGGGATCACCGAAAGGACCGGGCCGAAGATTTCCTCCCGGGCGATCGTCATCGAGTTCCTGACTCCGGTGAAAATCGCCGGCTCGATGAAGAACCCGCGCCCGAGGCCGGGGGCCTCCGGCTTCCGCCCTCCCGTGACCAGCGTGGCGCCCTCCTCGGATCCGCTCCTGATATAGGCCATGACCCGCTCGCGCTGTCGCTCCGAGATCACCGGACCCATGTCTGTCGCAGGATCCATCGGATCTCCGAGCCTGATTCTCTTCGTCTTCTCGACCATCCTCGAGACGAATTCCTCACGGATCCCCGCGGGAAGGAAGAGCCTCGATCCCGCTTCGCAACACTGCCCCTGGTGATAAAAGATCGCGTATAACGCGCCGTCGACCGCGAGATCCATATCCGCGTCCTCCAGGACGATGTTCGCGGATTTGCCCCCGCACTCGAGCGTGCAGTTCTTCAGCATCGACGCCGCGAGTCCCATCACCCGCCGGCCGACTGCGGTCGAGCCGGTGAACGATATCTTGTCCACCATGGGGTGCTTGACGAGCTCTTCGCCGGCTTCCTCCCCGAACCCGGGGATGATATTGACGACTCCCGGCGGAAAGCCGGCCGCCTGCACGATCGACGCCAGTTCCATTGCGGTGACGGGCGTCAGCTCCGACGGTTTGAGAACGACGGTATTGCCGGCTGCGAGCGCGGGTCCGAGCTTCCAGATCGCCATCTTAAGGGGAAAATTCCACGGGATGATGGCTCCCACCACACCCACGGGCTCGCGGACCACGAAGTTCCGGCTGACGCCGGGCCTGGAAAGGCCGTCGATCGGCTCGGTGAAATCGGTCGAAGCGACCTTCGAAAAGTAATTGACGGCGCGTGCGCTGAGGTGGACATCCTCCCTGGCTTTTCGGATCGTCGAACCCGAATCGAGGGACTCGAGCTCCGCGAGGGAGTCCTTGCCGGCGTTGATCGCGTCGGAGACCGCCTTGAGAAGCGATCCCCGCTCGGCTCCGGTCATCCTGCTCCAGGGACCGTCGTCGAACGCCTTACGCGCGGCCGCGACGGCCTTCTGAACGTCCGGGGCTCCTGCCCGCGCCACGCTAGCGACGACTTCCTGATTGAAGGGGTTGATCGAGTCGAAGCGCTCCTTCGACCCAGATTCGACGAATTCGCCGCCGATATACAGAAGGTATTCGCGCATCCGCTATTGAGCTCCGAGCCGGCCGATGACGGATAGGTAGAGAATGATGAGAATCAGCAACGGCATGACGATATGAAAGAGCAGAATCTGCCTGTCGAGCACCTCGATGCGCTCTTCAGAGTAAGGGGGTGCCCCCCCGGAAATCATTTTCTGAACCAGGGCGCTCCGCTGTTTCGTCTTGATGCTGAACAGCGCTCCGCTGATGACGGCCAATGCGAAAAAGATGATCTTGGCAGTGAGCCACCCGAGCGTCAGCAATCCGGCGCCGATCGCGTGCATGTTCCCGATGCCGGTGACGAGGAGGATGAGGACTGCGACGGGACTCAGGAGTCCGATCGGTCTCAGCGCCCGCAACAGGGCCGCCTTTGCGTCAAGATCGGGGGCTTTGCGGTACTGCAGATGGAGGAACAGCCCGGCCACAGTCGTGGTGGCGAGCAAACCGAAGCCGATGAGGTGGAAGAGGAGAACCAGTTCTTGTGCCACTCGTGCATGCCTTTCAGAGAAGCTGAGCTCTTGGTCCGGGCCGGGTACCCCGGGGGGTGATAAAGATACAAAATGTTTTCGAGAGTCTCAAGATTGGCACCCTTCGACGGGAGGTATCGCCTTATATTGTCATCCTGAGCGAAGCGAAGGATCTCGCAGATCGGAAGGAGGAGATCCTTCGGTCGCTACGCTCCCTCAGGATGACATGTTCCGCCAAATTGAGACCCGACCCGCAGGGCAGGCGGCTTGACTGCGTTTGCGTTTTTAGGTATGATGGACCATGGAATTAAATCCGCCACAGGAAGTACTTCTCGATGAGGTAGCCGGAGACCTTATCGCCTTCCGCTGGAAAGACGGCGCGCTCAACCTCGAGGTATTCGGAAACCGTGTCACCTCCGGCCAGTACACGATCGTCTATGAGGCCGCGCTCGCACACCTGCCGCGGGGGGAGAAGGTCCTCGATTGGGGGTGCGGGAACGGCCATTTCTCGTATTTCCTTCTCAAGGCGGGATACCGGGTGACGGGGTTTTCCTTCCTGGGGGCTCCCCGCCTGATCGGCGATCCCGGCGGCCGCTTTGAATTCGTGAGTGGAACAGAGAAAGACCCCCGGACCCTCCCGTTTGCCTCGGGAGAGTTCGGATCGGTGGTGAGCATGGGCGTCCTCGAGCATGTTCGGGAAACCGGGGGCGAAGAGAGCGCGAGCCTTCGTGAGATCCGGCGCATCCTAAGGCCGGGAGGGGTGTTTTTGTGCGCGCACTTCCCTAACCGGCGCAGCTGGATAGAATTCCTCACCCGTCATCTTACGCGGTCGAAGTTCACTCACCGGTTCCGTTTCACAACGAAGGAGATCAGGGCGCTCTGGAGCGAGGCGGGGTTGGAGGTTCTATCAGTAACCCGGTACGGCTGGCTTCCCCGCAACCTGCTGAGCGGCATCCGCTCGCCGCTCATGAATTCCTCTCTGTCGGTAAAGGCCTACAACGCCGCGGAGCGGGTGGCGAGCCTGGTTCTCTTCCCGTTCCATCAGAATTTCTTGATCGTGGCGAGGGTGCCCGAAACGGGGGAAGATCACGCGACCTGAAGGTCGCGCCTACCGATGCCTCGGGCTCGGTAGGCGCAGGCTTTAGCCTGCGTTCGTTCGGCTACCGCCCTCCGCTGGCTTGACATGCCGTGGGGATTTGAGTATGTTTGCCTGATCTCCGGCTTGTGAATCCACGACCCTTTTCCTATATTTATTTTAGCGTATGAGCGACCAGTCCCAGCAGGCCAAGCCGATCGGCGTCTTTGATTCAGGGATCGGAGGCCTGACGGTCGTGAAAGCGCTCATGCGCCGGCTGCCGCACGAAAATATCGTCTACTTCGGAGACACCGCGCGGGTTCCTTACGGATCGAAATCCGCCCAGGTTGTCCGTGAATATGCCGCCCAGGATACGGATTTTCTCGTCCGACACGACGTCAAGATGATCGTGGTCGCCTGTAACACCGTCTCCTCCGTCGCGCTGGATGTCGTGCAGAAGCATTCGAAAGTCCACGTCGCCGGGGTGATCGCGCCGGGCGCGAGGGCGGCGGTGGCGGCGACGAGGAACAAGCGGATCGGCGTGATCGCGACGATCGGCACGATTGCCAGCAACGCGTACTCCAACGCAATCCGGCAACTCGATCCGTCAGCCACGGTCGTCGGCCAGGCGTGTCCGCTGTTCGTCCCTCTGGCGGAAGAAGGGTGGATAGCGCAGAAGGCCACCGAATTGATCGCGCGCGAGTACCTGTTCCCGCTCGGGCTTCAGAAGATCGACACCCTTGTCCTCGGTTGCACGCATTATCCGATCCTGAGGGACGTGATCGCCGGCGTGTTCGACGGGGCGGTGAGCCTGATCGACTCCGGCGAGGCGACGGCTCTGGAGGTCGCGCAGACGTTGACGGAGCTCGGATTGCGGAACCCGAGCGATCAGAAGGCCAACGTTCAGTTTTATGTGAGCGATATCCCCTACAAGTTTACCGAGGTGGGGGAGATGTTTCTCGGACAAAAATTGGGCCGGGTGCGGAAGGCGGAAGGATTTTAACCGGACCATCACACAACCATCAAAGGAGATTCCATGACCGAAGTCGATCGCTTCTTGCGCGAGCTGGACGACGCCATTGACCAGAACAAAATGCTCCGGCACCCCTTTTACCAAACATGGACCATGGGCAAGCTGAGCCGGGAGGCGCTCAAGGGTTATGCCGCGCAATACCATCATTTCGTGCAGGCGTTCCCCACATACCTGAGCGCCACACACGCGAACACGCCGGATCTCTCCGTGCGGCAGGTGCTCCTTGAGAATCTCATCGAAGAAGAACGGGGGCCCGGAAATCATCCCGATCTCTGGATGCGGTTCGCCCGCTCGCTGGGAATATCAGACAAAGAGGCGGCGCAGACCAGGTTGCTTCCCGAAACCAGAGAGGCCCTTGATACGATGCGTTCCCTCACGCGCGACGCTTCCTCCCTCGAAGGAGTTTCGGCGCTCTACGCGTACGAATCGCAGATCCCGGAGGTGGCCGGAGTGAAGATCGACGGCCTGAAGCGGTTTTACGGGATCACCGATCCCGAAGCGCTCTCATTTTTCACGGTGCACCAGGAAGCCGACGTGCACCATTCGCAATCGGAGCGGGAGATTCTCGCGAACGGGGCGCTCGACCCGGAAGAGAGGCGCTCCTGTGTCGAGGCAGCCCGGACATCCGCCCGGGCCATGCTGAAACTGCTCGACGGCGTCGAGCGGGAGTTCGTCTCGCCACAAGGACGGTGAGACAGCGCCCGCCGTCGCCATGAATCCATGAACCGATAATCCGGAGGAACCATGCCGCTGCTTGCCAAGAACCAAATCGCGAAGAAGCTCGCCGGGATGAAAGGGTGGAAGCTCGTCGGATCCGAAATCCGGAAGACCTGGGAAATGAAGGATTTCGTTCATGCGATCGGCTTCGTCAACTCAGTCTCGCTTCTGGCGGAACGGGCGAACCATCATCCCGACATCGATATCCGGTGGAACAGGATCACACTGGCTCTTTCCACCCATAGCGCCGGGGGGCTCACGACGAAGGATTTCGACCTCGCTACCCAAATCGACAGCCTGTGAGTAGCTCGACCGCCCCCGGGTACCTCTCGCCGAAGGGATGACGAAAGAAGAGATCACCTCGCTGTTCCGGGAAACCGATGCCCTCCTGGAGGGGCACTTTGTCCTGACGTCCGGATTGCACAGTCCCTCTTACATCCAATGCGCCAGGATTCTCCAGTATCCGGCTCACGCCGCGCGCCTTTGCGGTGAAATCGCCCGCCGGTACAAGGAGAAGCGGGTGGATGTGGTGATCTCCCCCGCGCTCGGAGGAATCGTCGTGGGCCAGGAAGTCGGGCGCCAGCTCGGGGCGCGCACGATCTTCGCGGAGCGGCGGCAGGGCGCGCTCGTTCTGCGCCGCGGGTTCGAGATTCTTCCGGGAGAGCGCGTCCTGGTGTGTGAAGATGTCATCACGACCGGCGGATCGGTGCACGAGATTCTGGCGATCGTCCGGAACGCCGGCGGCACGGTTCTGGGCATCGGGGCGATCGTCGACCGGAGCGGCGGAAAAGCCGGTTTCGAAGAATTCTTCGCGGTCGTCACCCTCGACGTCAAGACCTACCCTCCGGGCGAATGCCCCCTCTGCGCGGCCGGACTTCCGGCGCAAAAACCGGGAAGCCGCGAGGGCGTGGCGGATCTCCGATGATCGGCTGAACTCATGCTCGAAGACCTCTTCGTCAAACATCTCATCTTCGCGGGGCTCATCATCGCCGCCGCGGGATTGGTCGGCAAGCTCGTCGAACTGATCTGGGGGCGGCTTGCCCGGCGCCTCAGCGGCACGACAAGGACGACGCTCGACGACAAGCTGCTCGAGCTTGTCCGCAAACGGCTTGCGATGCTCTCCCTGATCGCCGGGGTCTATATCGCCATCCGGGAGGTTCGCCAGGGGCTCAACGCGGAGAATGTCACCCGCCACCAGATACTCGACTACGTCGAAATCGCGCTGTTCGTGTTTTTGGTGGTGATCCTGACGAGGCTCGTGAGCAGGATTATCCGCGCGAGCTTCGATTGGTACCTCGAGGACGTCGCCGCCAAGACCCACAGCGAAATCGTTCCGTCGGTGGCTCCCCTCACCGCCAAGATCGTGAACATCGTCCTGTTCCTCATCGCCGGGATGATCCTCCTCGACCACTTCGGCGTGAACATGGGGAGCCTTTTCGTCTCCCTCGGTGTGGGATCGCTGGCGGTCGCGCTTGCGGCCCAGGAAACGATCGCGAACATGATCGCCGGGTTCGTGATCCTCATCGATCAACCCTTCCGGATCGGCGACCACATCAAGCTTCCCACCGGAGAAGAGGGAGACGTCCACCAGATCGGCCTGCGGAGCACGCGCATGCTCAATCCCGAGCGGAACCTCATGATCATCCCGAACGGCGAACTGATCAAAAGCCGGATCATCAATTATTCCTTCCCCGACAGCGCCATGACCGTCACCGTCGATGTGACGGTTTCGCCCTCGACGGGTCCGGAGCGGGTGCGGGAGATCCTCACCGCCCTGGCCGCCGGCCGGAGCGACATTCAGCAAGAACCGCCGCCGAGGGTCGTCGTCATGGGCTCGGGCGAGTCGGGCATCCAGATGCGGCTGATCTGTACGACATTTAGTTTCCGGAAGAGATTCGAAATTGAAACGGGGCTTCGGGAGCAGATTCTCGCCTCCTTCGCGAAGGAGGGGATCGAACTCCCGGTCCCGCGGCGTCTCATTCAGGTGATCGATCCCCATGAAGCTCAAGCTCCTCAAACGCACTAGAGTGTACGACGGGAGGGTCTTCAACATCATCGTGGATGATGTTGAGTATTCCTCCGGGAGGAAATCCGTCCGGGAGGTTGCCGAACACTCAGGGGGCGCGGTGGCTCTGGCGCTCTTTCCCGACCGGCGGATCATCCTTGTGAACCAACACCGGTACCCGTTCGACGAATTCATCTGGGAGCTGCCCGCGGGCAAGCTGAACAAGGGCGAGGAGCCGCTCCATTGCGCGCAGCGCGAGCTCGGGGAGGAAACCGGCTATCGCGCCTCCGAGTGGGAAAAGCTGACATCGATCTACACGAGCCCCGGGTTTTGCAGCGAGGTGTTGCACCTGTTCCTTGCGCGGGGCCTTGCAGGCGGCCCCGACGAGCGAAGACTGGAGGAAGGCGAGGAGACGATGACGATGAAGGTGTTGCCTCTCGGGGAGGCGATCGACATGATCGGACGGGGAGAGATCAAGGACGCCAAGACGATCTGCGGCATTCTCCTCACGGAACGGCTGGTCGGGAAATGAAAGACGCTTCCCACAGAGACGATCCGGGGGGCCGGGCCTACAGGCTCGACCTCAAGCGTTGCATCATCAGCGAATGCGACGGCGAGCTCGCGGAGATCTCGTACTATGAGCGCAACAATTGGGTGACGGTCGAGCTGCAGTGCAACCGTTGCAGGAGAAAATTCGTGGTGAAGGTCGAGGCGTGAACTGAATCCCGTAGAGCTCATCAGGAAAAAGCGCGACGGAGCCGCGTTGTCGCGGGGGGAACTGGAGTTTCTGATCCGGGGCTACCTGGACGGCAGCGTGAAGGAGTATCAGATGTCCTCCTTCCTCATGGCCGTTTACTTCCGCGGAATGCAATTTGAAGAGACCTCGATCCTGACCGACGTCATGTTGCGCTCGGGAACGGTCGTCGACCTCTCTTCCGTCCCGGGCGTCAAAGTCGACAAGCACTCGACCGGGGGGGTCGGAGACAAAGTCTCCCTGATCCTTGCCCCCATGGTCGCGGCGTGCGGGGTGCCCGTCCCGATGATATCGGGGCGCGGACTCGGGCACACCGGAGGGACGCTCGACAAGCTCGAATCGATTCCCGGCTTCAGAACGAACCTCTCCCTCGAAGAATACCGCTCTGTCATCGGCGAGGTCGGCGTCGTCATGAGCGGACAGACCCGCGACCTGGTGCCCGCCGACCGGATGATCTACGCCCTCAGGGATGTCACCGCCACCGTCGAAAGCATTCCGTTGATAGCCGGGAGCATCATGAGCAAGAAGATCGCCGAAGGGATCGATTCCCTCGTGCTCGATGTAAAGGTGGGGGGCGGCGCCTTCATGCGGACGGATGAAGCGGCGATCGAGCTCGCCAAAACCCTGATCTCGATCGGGTCCTCGTTCGGCAAAAAGACGATCGGATATCTGACCGACATGAGCCAGCCTCTCGGCTACGCGGTCGGGAACTGGCTTGAGGTCAGGGAATGCGTCGATTGCATGCAGGGGACGGATGTTCCGGACCTGATGGAAGTGACCTATCTTCTCGGGGGCGCCATGGTCATGCTGGGGGGCAGGGCGGCGTCGGTCGAGGAGGGGCGGAAGCTGTGCCGCCGGGCAATTGAGGACGGGAGCGCCCTGGCGAAGTTTCATGAACTTGTGCGCCGCCAGGGCGGCGATCTCTCCTATCTCACCGGAGAACGGGCCTACCCCGCGTCGAGGCATATCGTGGAAATCGCGAGCCCGCAGGCGGGAGCCATCGCCTCGATCGACGCCCTCGAAATCGGGCTGGCCGGAATCGCCGCCGGCGCAGGGAGGATGAGGATCGACGAGCCGATCGATCCCAGGGCGGGGATCGTCCTGAGGAAGAAGGTCGGCGACCCAATCGCGAAAGGGGAGACGCTCGCCTCGGTGCATACCGACCGGACGGAGAGCCTCGCCGGGGTGGAGTCCCGGGTGAGAGGCGCCTTCGGCATCGCGGAGGCGCCGCGAAAACCGCCGCCTCTGATCCACGCGATGATCGATGAGCGCGGGGTGCACCCCTCTTGAATTGTGAGAAATATTTTCATATCTTTTTCTTCGCGATGATCCACAACAAAGGATTCCGGCCATGGCATCAATCGGAAGCTTGATCGGCGATCGGCCCGTCTACGCGGTTCAGCGGGATAGTTCGGTGCTGGAGGCGGCGCGGTGCATGGCGGAGAGGAATATCGGGGCGATACCGGTCCTCGAGGAGAAGCGGCTCGTCGGAATCGTCTCGGAGCGCGACGTGATCCGGAAGGTCGTCGCCGAAAAGCTCGATCCCGGCGCCGTTCAGGTGGGCGAAATCATGACACGGGAGCTGGTGGTTGCGGACGCGTCCGAGAACGAGGAATCGTGCCTCCGGAAGATGAAGGCGGCGCATTGCCGCCATCTGCCGGTGGTTTCCGGCGAGACCCTCGTCGGAATTCTCTCTCTTCGCGATCTGCTGCAGGGCGAGCTCACCGAGCGCGAAGAAAAACTGGAGTTCCTGACCAGCTACATGTTTCATCTCCCGCCCGATTCGGAGAAGCGGCCGGGAGCCTGATCCTCAGCAACCATAACACGGAGTCACGGAATGCCTGTTGTCACGATTGCAAGCAGCGGAAAAACGATCGAAGTGCCCGAGGGCGCGAACCTTCGGAAAGTCCTCCTGAAAAACGGGATCTCCCCGTACCGGGGGAAGGACAAGTTCCTGAATTGCCTCGGAAACGGATTGTGCGGGACATGCCGCGTGGAAGTAGTGGACGGGAAGGGCGCTCCCCCGATGTCGCCTCTGGAAGATTCGGCGCTGGTCGGCCTCGCTCCGTTTTACGCGCGGGCGATTCCGAAGAACGTACGCCTCGCCTGCCGGATCGCCGTGACGAAAGATATTGCCCTCAACCTCTACCCGGTCGTCGCCATCGACTGGCGGCTCACCAGGGAGCGGCTTACGCTCCTCTCCATATGGCTCCTCTTCGGAGGGGCGCTCCTCGCCGTTGTGGGAAGGCTCCTGGTTGAACTCGCTACAGGGCGCTAAAACGGTGCCTTTTCTCCTGAAATGTCTGTTTTTCGGGAATAATCGGGCATTCGGGCTTATTCCAAAGGTGGAGAGTTGACTTTCCGCAACATTCTGTTATATTAATTTGAAAAAATCAGCGACAATTAGTAGTTTTTGATGGAACTACACGGACGATTGGAGCGAGGGAGGAAAGTGGGTTGGTGGCTTCTGGAAACCTTCCTTGTCGCAGCGTCCTACGCTTTGACAGCCAAGCTGAGTTTCGCTATGGCTGTCCCTCCCGGAAATGTTTCCGTCGTCTGGCCTCCTTCGGGGATCGCGCTCGCCGTCATTCTGATCCTGGGTGAGCGGATGTGGCTCGGCGTCTGGCTCGGCTCCTTCGTCGCGAACACCTGGTTCTTCACCGGCATCACCGACCCGCTTGCGCCCTACACCCTTGTCACCACGGCGATCATTGCCACCGGTTCGACATTCCAGGCGCTGCTCGGCGCTCTCCTGATCAGGAATTTTGTCGGCTCGAAGGACCTCTTCGACCGCGCGCAGAATGTGTTCGCGATCGTGGTGATCGAGGTCTACAGCTGTTTCGTGGCGCCGCTGTTCGGCGTTACCGCGCTCTGCGTCGCGGGCTTCGCGCGATGGACGGCTTACGGAAATCTCTGGTGGACATGGTGGCTGGGAGATTGCGCGGGGGTCGTTCTGATCGCGCCGTTTTTCCTCGCCTGGCAGCACGTGCCCCGGATCCGCTTCCACCTGCGGCGCGCGCTCGAGGGCGTGGCGCTGGCGCTCCTGACCGCGCTGGCATCCCAGGTCGTCTTCGGCTGGCCGCTCCGGCTTCCGTTCGGGTATGTTCCCTCGCCCTTTCTGTTGGTCCCGTTCGTCATCTGGTCGGCCCTCCGGTTCGGCCCGCGGGGAGTCACCCTCTCGCTGGTCGCTCTCTCGGCGGTCGCGGTCGCCGGCACTCAGCACGGTCACGGTCCTTTTGCGACTCCGGAGCCCGATGACGGATTCAGAATGCTGCAGACGTTTCTCGGTTTCCTCTCGGTGCCGGCGCTGATCCTGTCGGCCACGATCGACCGGTACAAGAGGTCGGAACGGGAGTTCCGCCGGTCCCGGTCCCATCTGGAAACGCTGATCCAGGAAACGACCGGAAACCTCGACATCGCCAACAAGGCCCTCCGGGCGGAATCGGTCGGGCGAAAACGCACCGAGGAAAAATACCGGGAGAGCGAGCAGCGTTTCCGTCTCATTCTGGCCGGCGTGAAAGACCATGCGATTTTTATGCTCGATCCGCGGGGAATCGTCCTGACCTGGGGGGAGGGCGCAAAGTGCCTGCACGGGTATGAAGCGGAGGAGATCATCGGACGGGATTTCTCCGTCCTTTATTCCGAGGACGACCTGCGGTGGGGAAAACCCCGGATCGAGCTTGAGGTTGCCCGGACGCAGGGGCGGCTGGAGGAGGAAGCGTGGCGCGTCCGGAAGGACGGCTCACGCTACTGGGCGAGCCTGGTGGTCACGGCGCTGCGGGACTCAAACGGAGAGCTCCGCGGCTTTGCGGCGATTACACGGGATGTCACGGCGCGGAGGAAAGCCGACCTGGAGCTTCGGTCGGTCGCGCAGGAGCTCGAGCTTCGCGTCACAGAGCTGAATATGGTGAACAAGGAGCTGGAGGCGTTCAGCTATTCCGTCTCCCACGACCTCCGCACGCCGTTGAGGCATATCGACGGGTTCGTCGAGCTCCTCAGGACGGAACTGGCGGGTTCGCTGAACCGGGAGGGGGAGCGTTATCTCGGCGTCATCTCGGAGTCCGCCAGGCATATGGGAACCATGATTGAAAATCTGCTCCTCTTCTCGCGCATGAGCCGGGTCGAATTGCAAAAGGCGCCTGTCGATCCCAACCTCCTCGTGAAAGAGACGATCGCGGCTCTCGAGATGGAGACAAAGGGGCGGGAGATCGAATGGAAAATCGGAGACCTCCCGCGTCTCGAAGCGGATGCGGCGCTGATGGCGCTCGTCTTCACGAACCTCATTTCCAATTCACTCAAGTACACGCGGCCCCGCCCCACGGCGGTGATCGAGATCGGATACGCCCCGCATGACGGACATGGACCCGCCTACTTTGTGCGTGATAACGGCGTGGGGTTTGACATGCAGTACGCGGACAAGCTTTTCGGCGTGTTTCAGCGTTTGCACACCGCGCAGCAGTTTGAAGGGACCGGCATCGGGCTGGCTAATGTGCGCCGGATCGTCCACCGGCACGGCGGAGCCACCTGGGCGGAAGGGGCGGTGGACAAGGGCGCGACGTTCTACTTTTCGGTGCCGTCGCCTGTGGGCCGGATGAAAGGCCCGCAGGCTCATCCCGATCGGGATGAAAGGGTTTCGATCATCTCCTGATGCACGAGCCGGTTGCTCGCGACAAGCTCCTGCCCGTAGATGCTGAAGGGCTGGCCCGAAAACCCGCTTACGCATCCCCCCGCCTCCTCGACAAGCAGCACTCCCGCCGCCATATCCCAGGGGTTTAGAGAGGCCTCCCAGAAGCCGTCGAACCGGCCTGAAGCCACATAGGCGAGATCGATCGCGGCAGAACCCATGCGTCGGACCGCCTGCGCGCGCGTCAGAAAACGGACGAAGTGGGCGACGGCGGGCCCGGGATCTTCCGCAATCGTGTAGGGAAATCCTGTCACGAGGAGACTCCCGCCCAGCGAATCGACGTCCGAGACCCGGATCCGCTTTCCGTTGAGAAACGCGCCACCCCCGCGTTCCGCGGAGAAGAGCTCGTCCGTATTCGGATCGTAGATCACGCCCGCGACGATCGTCCCTTTATGCTCGAGGCCGATCGAGACGCAGAAGACCGGGAGCGCGTGCACGTAGTTCGTCGTTCCGTCGAGCGGATCGATGATCCAGGTGAAATCGGATTCGCCCCCCTTCCGGCCGGTCTCTTCCGCGAGGATGGAATGGCCGGGATGATGCCGCTTAATGATGCGGATGATCGCCTCCTCGGACCGCTTGTCGATCTCCGTCACGAGGTTTTTCTCCTGGCCTGATTTCCGCCGGACGTCCCGGACGTTTCCGAGGTGCTGCTTCAGGATCTTGCCCGCTTCCCGGGCGGCTTCTATTGCCGTGGCAAGCATCGGTCACTTGGCAGGAGAGTGACTTCTCTTCACCTGCGGCTCCTTTTCGGATGCAACAAGTTCTTCACCTGTTCGAGGTTCCTCCGGTCGACCCGGAAGGAAACCTTCACGCTGTTCTCCTCATATACTTTTCCCGTGATTTCCGTCAGCTCGTGCAGCTTTGCGATCGTCCGGTAGTCGGATTGCTTCACCGTCGCGGTCTGCTCCGCGGTGTCCCGGTTGAGGAGGTCCAGCATCTGGTTCTCCAGGCTTGAGATATTGATTCCTCTCCCTGCGGAGATGAAGACGGCCGGCTTGTAGGTCTCGGCGAGCCCCGTGAAAATGGAACGGTCTGCCAGCCTGTCGATCTTGTTGAAGACGAAGACGATCGGTTTTCCGGTGCAGTTCAGGAAATCGAGCGTCGAGTTGACCACCTCGATCTGCTCGGCGAACGCGGGATGGCTCACGTCGATGACATGGAGAAGCAGGTCCGCCTCGGCGGCCTCGGCAAGCGTGCTCCGGAACGACGCGATCAGGTGCGGGGGGAGCTTGCGGATGAAGCCCACCGTGTCCGAAAGGAGTATTTTCTTCCCCGCAGGGAGCTGGACCGCCCGGACAGTGGTGTCGAGCGTCGCGAACAACCGGTCTTCGACGAACACCCCGGCGGCCGAGAGGAGGTTCATGAGCGTCGATTTCCCCGCGTTCGTGTAACCGACCATCGCGACGCCCGGCAAGCCCCGCCTTCCCTTCCTCTGCACTTCGCGTTCCTTGCTGATCGACTCGAGCTTTTTCCTCAAATGGCTGATGCGCGTGCGGATGGCGCGGCGATCCGTCTCGATCTGCTGCTCGCCGGGCCCCTTCGTCCCCACCCCTCCGTATTGTTTGGAAAGGTGGGTCCATTGCCTCGTCAGCCGCGGAAGGAGGTACTGGAGCTGCGCGAGCTCGACCTGCGTCATCGCCTCCTTCGTCTTGGCCCGCGAGGCGAAGATGTCGAGGATCAGGCCGCTCCGGTCGATGATCTTGCAGGGAATGAGTTTCTCGAGATTTCGCACCTGGACGGGCGAAAGGTCGTCGTCGAAAATGACGGCGTCGATCCCCTCCGCCACGACGCGCTCACCGATCATCACGGCTTTCCCCCGGCCGATGAAGAGCGCGGGATCGACCCGCTCCCGTTCCTGGGTGATCTTGTGGAGCACCGCGACTCCGGCGGTGTCGGCGAGAAGGGCGAGCTCCTCGAGGTATTCTTCGACGCGCTCCTTGCGGTCGCGGCCGGTGACGACGCCCACGACGACAGCGCTCTCGCGCTCTGCGGTTTCGACAAGCTTCATGCAGCCCCCGAAGCTGGGCTCAGTGCCGCCGACCGGCTGTCGCGCGCCACCGCCATCTCGAGAAGGGCCATCAGGAGGGCGAGCGCGATGCAATGCTTCCAGAGCTCGACGCCGTATCTCAGTTGCAGGATGGTGGAGACGAGCTGATCCGTTTGGGTGATGGACCGGACCGCCGGGGGCGAGATCCCCGCCGCGGCCCAGAACGCCGCAAGATCGTTGCCCGCGATCCGCCGGGTGTCCGACTCGCGGGGGTCGATGTTGACGCCGAAGACGGTGAGCGGAGCGCTTCCGGACCGGATCTCATAGAAGCCCGGCAGCACGAGCCGCCTGAGCCGGAAGGGAAGGGCGGACTCCGCGAGTCCGGTCCGCCGTGAATCGGGCTGGATGAGTTCCTCCGATCCGTCGGGCGATATGAGCGAATACTTCTCTCCCCCCTGATGCGGGGGCCTCCGCACGGAAACGACGGGCTCCTCTCCCGCGGTGAACGCCGGCACCGCCTCGCCGAGGGACGAGAGGTAGATCATCGATCGGTAAACCAACGGGGCGAAGAGCCCTTTGAGCGGGAAATCCGACCAGCCGAGATCGGATGCGACCGCAAAGAGAAGGATTCTCCCTTCGCCGGATTTGTATTCGGAAAGAAACGCCCCGCCGTCGTTGAGCGAAATGAGAGTCCGTCCCTGTCTCCCGGAGTGCTGCCTCAGCGCGGTCAGAATCCTCGGCGACTCGACGGCGCCGTTCTTTTTCTTCTCCTGCGGCTCGAACATCGTCCTGAACAACGGATGGTCGAGGTCGAGGCTCTGGAATGTCAGCGCCGACTGCGGGTCGGCGGCGGCGATTCCCTCGATCGGCGGAATATTGAGCCGGGGAAAGAGGGTCGTGTTATAGTTGTCGCGATCGATGTCCCCGCCCGGGAAGATAATCAGACCCCCGCCCCGTTTCACGAAGGAGGCGATCCGTTCCGCGTCGCCGGAGGTGAACGATCGCACGTTCGAAAGAAGAAGCACATCCGCCTCGTTCAGGCTGAGGGAGGGAAATTTCTGGTACGAGGCCTGGCTGACGTCGAGCAACGGCCTCTCGTGTTCGCCGGTCTTGCTCGCCCCGGCGGCGAGCATCACGAAGCGCAGATTCTCGGGAGCGCCCGAAACCATCGCCACCCCGATCCGTGACGGGACCGACAGCGTGAAATATCTCCGGTTATCCGGCTCGAGGGCGTCGCTCTCGAGCTCGGCGTATCCCTTTGCGAAACCGGAATGCTTGGGGCTTGCGCTGAATTCCTTCCCGGCAGATTCCCAGGGCCCGGCGGAGAGGTTTCCCTGCGCGACTCTGGTGCCGTCAAGGAAGAGGCTCGTCACGATGTCATGGGCGGCGACGTTGTTGAAGTTCCGGACCGAGACGTATGCCGTGACGGGCTTGTTCTGCTCGAAGATTTGTGTCCTCACTTCGAGCGAATCGATCCCCATGTTCGGAACTTGCCTGGAGCCGATCTCGACGACGAAAATCTTCGCGCTCCCCTCGAACGACGAGTCGGGGCCCGCGCCGTGACCGGATCCCTGAAACAGCGTGCGTTGCATGTCGCTGACGATGTAGACCTCCTTGTTCGCGTTCCTGGAGGTTTGAAGGAGCCGCGACGCCAGCCGGAGCGCCTCCCCCATGGGACGCCGGACGCTTGAGGTCTGGGATTCCTGGATGAGCGTCTTCAGGGCCGCAACATCATGCGTCGCAGGATCGATCGACGCTCTCGGGAGATCGGAGAGGCGAATGAGAAATGCCTCGTCGCCTTCCTTCAGCAGGCCCGCGAGTCTCACCGCAGCGTCCTTGGCCTGTTTGAAAAATTCCCCGTGTTCGTCGCTGGCGGTCATGCTGAACGAGTCGTCGAGTATGAAGACGAGCGTCGAGTTCGCATGCGATCCGAATCCCCCGAACATAGTGCCGCGCAGGGCGGGACGGGCGAATGCGAGTATGAGAAAGACGATCAGGAGAGTCCGGATGAGGAGGAGGAGGAGTTGCCGCAGCTTCAGCCTCCGGATCCTGGTTTGCTGGAGCTCTTTAAGAAACGTGAGGGTGCTGAAATGGATCGTCCGGAGTTTTCGAAGGTTGAGCAGATGGAGAATCAGGGGGATGGCGGCGGCCGCCATTCCGAGCAGGACGAGGGGGTTAAGGAAAACCATCCGCTACAACGCTTGGGGAAAATGCATGAGGGTCTGGATTCAATTAGTGGAAAAAACACCTAAAAAGCAATTGAAACAGAAACTTGGCAGTGCCTTATTTTGTCATCCTGAGCGAAGCGAAGGATCTCGCTGATCGGAAGGACGAGATCCTTCGGTCGCTACGCTTCCTCAGGATGACATCGTTGGCGAAAATGCGACACTACCCAAACTTGCCCGTTCGCCCTGAAAATTCTATATTGGATTCAGGCGCCACACAAATGGCGATGGCGTATCCTGCAACGGCGGACTGAGCTCACATGAAAGGCCTCGAATACCTTCACTCCCTTTGCCGGCTCAACTCGTGCGTCATCCTCGCCGGGTCTATTCTCACGCTTCATGCCCCTGCGCCCTCCCAGGTGATCCTGAGGGATCAGTATCCGCATCTCACCTTCAACCTGCCCGTCGGAGTCGTTCCTCCGAACGATTCGACCGACAGGCTCTGTGTGGTGGAACAGGGAGGTGTGATCCGGATCGCCACGAGAGATTCCAATGCTACTGTTGCAAAGACATTTCTCGATATCCACAACCAGGTGATCAGCGGCGGCGAGCTGGGGCTTCTCGGGCTCGCCTTCCACCCGCACTACGCGGCGAACGGTTACTTCTACGTCGATTACACGCGGAACAACCCGCTGCGTACCGTAATTTCCCGGTTTCGCGTCAGCGCGTCGAACCCCGACTCCGCCGATCCGGCAAGCGAGTTCATCCTGCTCGAGCAGCCGCAGCCCTTCAACAATCATAACGGGGGCCAGCTTGCGTTCGGACCCGACGGGTATCTCTATATCGCTTTCGGCGACGGCGGGAGCGGGGGAGATCCTTTTGGGAACGGCCAGAGCACGTCGACCCTGCTCGGGAAGATTCTGCGCATCAACGTCGATACGGTCTCGGGGACCAAGCATTACGCGATCCCTCCGGACAATCCGTTCCACGGCGACACGACGAAGAAACAGGAAATCTTCGCCTACGGACTCCGCAATCCCTGGAGGTTTAGCTTCGACCGGCAAACGCTCTGGTGCGCCGACGTGGGGCAGGACAAGTGGGAGGAAGTCGACACGATCGTCAGCGGCGGAAACTACGGTTGGAACGTCATGGAAGGGTTCCATTGCTACAGCCCGTCCATGGGATGTATTCAGACCGGTCTCACGCTTCCGATCTGGGAGTACAGCCATGACTCCGGGAGATGCAGCATCACGGGAGGGTTCGTGTCGAGGAGCCCTGAACTCCCTTCGCTCGCCGGGAAGTATATCTACGGAGATTATTGCACGGGCGATATCTGGGTGTTGACGCCGGGAGCGTCGAACCAGTATCTCCTGGACGCGGCGTTCAACATCTCTTCGTTCGGCGAGGACCGGTTCGGTACCATCTACGTTTGCAACCACGGCGGGAAGATCTACCGGCTCACGACGAATCTTCCGGGACCGTTTTCATTGATCGCTCCGGCGGATCACGCCCTCAACCGGCCCAACATCGTCTCGTTCTCGTGGAGCGCTTCGGCGGGGGCCACCGGGTATGAAATTCAGGTTGCCCTCGACTCCGCGTTCACTCCCGCCGTCTTGAGGGACACCACGGTGCAGGGGACCGGTGTTCAGATCGGGCCTCTGCCCGACTCGACCCTCTTGTTCTGGAGGGTTCGTGCGAAAAACGGCGGCGGGTCGACTCCCTATTCGGCGTTCCGCCGATTCACGACCGCATCGCTCTCGATCCCGTATCATCTGATGATGTCGTGGAACCTCGTCTCGCTCCCCCTCGACGTTCCCGACGCCCGGACTTCGGCGTTGTTCCCCTCGGCGGTCTCCCGCGCGGTTGTGTACGATTCGGCCGCGGGATATACCTTCCGCGATACGCTCATCCCGCGCTCAGGGTACTGGCTCAGATTCGGCGCGGCCGCCGATATCGGAGTCGCGGGCGGCGCCCGGTATGCCGACACGATTGATGTCGTCCCCGGTTGGAACATGATCGGCTCGGTCTCACGGCCGGTACCGGTCACGGAGATCTCATCGATCCCCGCTGCGATGGTGACATCCCATTTCTTCGCGTACCAGGGAAGTTACGTGGCGGCCGCTTCCATCGATCCGGGGAAGGGGTACTGGGTGAAGGCCGTCGAGAACGGGAAATTGATCCTCTCATCCTCCCCGGCGGCCGGGGAGAATCCGGCGAGGGTGCGGATCGATCCCGCGATGGGGCTTCCTCCTCCGCCGCCGGACCTCGACGGGCAGATGGCCTCCCTGCCATCCGAGTATCTCCTCGACCAGAACTTTCCCAACCCGTTCAACCCCGGGACGGTGATTCAGTATGCGGTCCCCGCAGCGGGCCACGTCTCTCTCGAAGTCTTTAACCTTCTGGGTGAGGAAGTCGCCGTCGTGGTCGATCGGATGGAAGAGGCGGGAGTCAAGTCGGTCACCTGGGACGCGGCCGGCCTCCCGAGCGGCATCTACCTCTACCGGCTGACCTCCGGCCGTTTCACCGGCGTAAAAAAGATGATGGTGGTGAGGTGATAGTGCGTGTCATCCTGAGGGAGCGAAGCGACCGAAGGATCTCAATCCTTTGACAAGAAGATCCTTCGCTGCGCTCAGGATGACACACGATTAGAATGACACGCCGGTTTTGCGACTTCGGAATGATTTGAGTATATTTCCATCCCGACGGGATGTAGCGCAGCCCGGTAGCGCGCCTGCCTTGGGCGCAGGAGGTCCCGGGTTCGAATCCCGGCATCCCGACTCAATTTCGATACTCCGCTGAGAGCCCGGTTTTCCGCCTCCACCACCCGCCTGTAGGGCAGTTTCGCAGTTTTATCTTTTGCCGTCATCCCGACATGTTTCAGGTCGGGATCTTTCTAAAAGCGTTGAAAGATGCTGACCAGGAGCATGTCAGCATGACGAGCGGGGGAGAGAGACGGCCGAACTGAGGCATTACCGCCGGCAGTTCAACGTTGCTTCTTTTCTCCGATTTGATTACTTTAGGGCACGCTGAACCGGAATCGGCGGTTCACAGATCGATGAATCTTCTCAAGGAAATCGCGTATGGCTGATAAGAGTCACATCCTGGTAGTCGACGATGAGGATGCGTTGCGCTCTGTCCTGAGCAACGAACTTTCGGGCGCAGGATACGACGTTGCGACCGCCGTGGACGGGAACGACGCGATCTCCGCGGTTCAAAACAAGAAGGTGGATCTGGTCCTTCTCGATATCAAGATGCCCGGGCCGGACGGGTTCGAGGTTCTCAAATTCATCAAGAAAGACTTTCCCAAGGTCAAGGTGATCATGCTGACCGGGTTTGCCGACCTGAAGAACGCCATCGAGTCGAAAAAGCACGGAGCGGAGGATTTCGTCAGCAAGCCGTACGATCTTGTCGACCTCCTGACTACCATCGAGCGTGTGTTGAGTGAGTAGATTCTTCCTCTCGCTGTCTGAAGGGGGAGCGTCCTGATGTCGCAGCATTACCAGATCCTGATCGTGGACGACGAAGCCTCGATCACGACCCTCCTGAAAGAAGAGCTCGAAGAACACCAATCCTACCAGGTTGACCTCGCCTTTGACGGAGCCGAAGGAATCAACCTCATCCAGAAGAAGCTGTACGACGTCGTTCTTCTCGACATGAAAATGCCGCGCGTCGACGGGCGCGAGGTGCTCCAGTTCATCCAGGCCCACTCGCCCTCCTCGCAGGTCATCATCCTTTCGCAGTTCGCCGACCTTAAAATGGCCGTCGAAAGCACGAAGCTCGGCGCCTACGAGGTTCTCGGCAAGCCGTACGACATCGAGCAGATCGAGCAGACGATCCTTCGCGCAATCGAGCGGAAGAAACTCTCCATCGACAACAAGCTGCTCCAGACCGAGCTGGACCGGAAGTCGGGCGGATTCGAGCTCGTCGGCGGGAGCAAAGCCCTCCAGGACGTGATCGAAAGCGCGCGCCGCGTCGCGGCGAGCGATTCGATCGTGCTTATTTACGGACTGAGCGGAACGGGGAAAGAGCTGATCGCAAACCTGATCCACAAGGCGAGCCCCCGGAAGGAGCGGCCGTTCGTTCCCGTCAACTGCTCTTCGATTCCGGATTCGTTGCTCGAGAGCGAATTATTCGGGCACGAGAAGGGGGCGTTCACCAACGCATACCAGGCGAAGCCGGGCCTCGTGGAAGTGGCCAACGGCGGCACGCTCTTCCTTGACGAGGTCGGGGATATCAGCCCCATCATCCAGCCCAAGTTGCTTCGGTTTCTGGAGACCGGGGACTTCCGGCGGGTGGGGGGGACGGTCGAGCTCAAAGCGGACGTGCGCGTCCTGTCGGCGACGAATAAGAGCCTCCAGGACGAGGCGCGGGCCGGCCGCTTCCGCGAAGACCTGCTCTACCGCCTCAACGTCGTGACGATACGCATGCCTCCCCTCAAGGATCACCGCGAGGACATTCCTTCGCTCGTCCAATATTTCCTCAGGAAGAAATCGAAATCGAAGGAGCCCAAGAAGCTCGCCGACCGGGCCCTCGAAGCCCTGATGATGTACGACTGGCCCGGGAACGTGCGGGAGCTCGAACATGTCATCGAGGGCGCGATCATCCTCTCGCCCGGCGAGGTCATCGACGTCGCCGACCTTCACCTGACCGACCGCCACTCCGAGGCCATTCCCGAGACGCTGGCGATCGAGGCGTTCGAGAAGCAGCACATTGAGAAGGTCCTGAAAATGTTCAAGGGCAACCGGAAAAAGAGCGCCGAGGCCCTCAACATCAGCGAGAAAGGCCTCTATCTCAAGATCAAGGAATACGGGATCGTCGTCGACTGACGCGCCGCGCCGGAGTGACGGGTAGCGCCGCAGTTTCACCTTCTCTCGTCATCCCGACATGTTTTAGGTCGGGATCTTTATAAAAGAGTTGAAAGATGCTGACCAGGAGCATGTCAGCATGACGAGGTGGAGAGACGTTCGGCCAAATTGAGACACCACGGAATGACCCCAATGTTTGACATTCCTGCTATATTTTCGTAATTTCCTGCCGGTATCACGCACACTGCGCCCTGAGTTCGATTTCGCGGACGGGGCTTTTTTTGTAGTAATCACCGAATAGACCTTCCGATGCCAAAGTTTTACGGGGTAGACTATTACGATATCGCGAGCCTTCTTTCCGAGGAGGAGCTTCTCGTGCGCGATACCGTCAGGGAGTTCGTCGATGACCATGTCCTGCCCATCATCGAGAAGCATAACCGCGCGGGAACGTTTCCGGTCGATCTCGTCCGGAAGATGGCGGACCTCGGGATGTTCGGGTCCACCCTCCCGGCGAAATACGGCTGCGCGGAGATGAACAACGTGGCCTATGGCCTCGTGATGCAGGAATTGGAGCGCGGCGACAGCGGAATCCGGAGTTTCTCCTCCGTTCAGAGCGCGCTCGTCATGTACCCGTTGTATACCTTCGGCTCCGAAGAGCAGAAAGACTCCTGGTTGCCGAAACTGGCGTCCGGTGAGAAGATCGGCTGCTTCGGCCTGACGGAACCGGACTACGGCTCCAACCCGGGCGGCATGATCACCCGGGCCGAAGAGCGGGGCAACAGCTACGTGCTCAACGGCGCAAAGATGTGGATCACCAACGGCACGATCGCCGACGTGGCCGTCGTCTGGGCGAAATTGAACGGCGTCATCCACGGCTTCCTGGTGGAAAAGGGGACCAAAGGTTTCAGCACCCCGGAGATGAGGGGAAAGCACTCGCTCCGGGCGTCGGTCACCTCCGAACTTATTTTTCAGGATTGTACGATCCCCAAAGAGAACATGCTGCCGAAGGCCCAGGGCCTGAAGTCGCCTCTCATGTGCCTGAACCAGGCGCGGTACGGAATCGCGTGGGGAGCGACGGGGGCGGCGATGGCGTGCTACGATACCGCGCTCGCCTACGCCAAATCGCGGATCCAATTCGGCAAACCGATCGCCTCGTTCCAGCTGATCCAGGAGAAGCTCGTCGGAATGGTGACGGAGATAACGAAAGCGCAACTCCTCGCGCTCCAGCTCGGGCGGTTGAAGGACCAGGGCAAGCTGCGCTTCAAGCAGGTCTCGATGGCGAAGCGGAACAACGTCTTCCACGCGCTGGAGATCGCAAGGACGGCCCGGGAGGTCCTCGGAGCGAATGGAATTCTCGACGAATACCCCGTCATGCGCCACATGGCGAATCTCGAATCCGTGAAGACCTATGAGGGCACGCACGAAATGCACACGCTCATCGTCGGAGAGGATATCACCGGAATTCCGGCGTATCTCTGATGCGATCGCGGCGGCGGGGATTCACCGTCATTGAACCAACAGGAGCAGGTGTCACCGATGCCCGTTAGAAAATTCCTCGGCGATGCGATCACGTTCGACGACGTGCTGCTCGTGCCGCGCAAGTCGGACGTCCTCCCCCGCGAAGCGGATGTCACCACCAGGCTCTCCCGCCACATCACCCTGAATATCCCGCTCGTTTCGGCGGCCATGGACACCGTCACGGAGGCGGAGCTGGCGATCGCGCTCGCGCGCGAAGGCGGGATCGGAATCCTCCACAAGAACATGTCGATCGAGGATCAGTCGATCCAGGTCGAGAGGGTCAAGCGCTCCGAAAGCGGCATGCTCCTCAACCCCGTCACGATGCAGCCCCATCAGACCGTCGGGGATGCCATCCAGCTGATGTCGAAGTACAAGATCTCCGGGATACCGATCGTGGACGCCCGGGGGAAACTCGCCGGCATCGTCACTCATCGCGACATCCGCTTCGAACCGGACCACGGCCTTCCTGTTTCGGATCTTATGACCGGCAAGGATCTCGTCACGGCTCCGGTCGGAACCACGCTCGAACGGGCCGAAAAAATCCTGCAGAAACACCGGATTGAGAAACTCCCCGTGGTGGACAAACGGGGATACCTGCGCGGCCTCATCACCGTGAAGGACATGCAGAAGAAGAAGCATCATCCCAACGCGTGCAAGGACCCGCACGGGCGCCTGCGGGTGGGGGCGGCAGTGGGAGTCACTCCCGATGCGATCGAACGGGTCTCGGCGCTTCTCGGCGCCGGCGCCGATGTCGTCGTCGTCGATACCGCGCACGGGCATTCCCGCGGAGTCCTCGAGGCCATCAAACGCATCAAGGCGAAGTTCCCGGAGTGCGAACTGATCGCCGGAAATGTCGGAACCGCGGAAGCCGTGCTCGACCTTGTCCGTTCGGGGGTCGACGGGGTGAAGGTGGGGATCGGGCCGGGCTCCATCTGCACGACCCGTATCATCGCGGGCATCGGCATCCCGCAGGTGACCGCGATCTACGATTGTGCGAGGGCGGCCGCCCGCTCGAAGGTGCCGGTGATCGCAGACGGGGGGATCAAGCAGACGGGCGACCTCGCCAAGGCGATCGGGGCGGGAGCCGATTGTGTGATGATCGGGAACCTCTTCGCCGGCGTCGACGAGAGTCCGGGCGAGAAGATCCTCTTCGAGGGGAGGAGCTACAAGATGTACCGGGGAATGGGATCCGTCGACGCGATGAAGAAGGGGAGCAGCGACCGCTACTTTCAGGACGTGGAGGACGACCTTCCGAAGCTGGTCCCGGAGGGGATCGAGGGGAGGGTGCCGTACAAGGGACCCCTTTCCGACACCGTCTTTCAGCTCATCGGAGGGCTCCGGGCGGCGATGGGATATTGCGGTTGCCGCGGCGTCGCACAGATGAAAAAAGAAACGCAATTCGTCAGAGTTTCCGAGGCGGGAAACCGCGAGAGCCACCCGCACGACGTGTCGATCACCAAGGAACCCCCCAACTACTACTCATGAGCCAGGTCCCGGCCAGGCGCATATTTCCGCCCTTCCGCGCGAGGCTCAACAGTCTCCGGTCCCAGTTTGCCTCTCTCAAGGTCGACTCGTTCCTGGTGACCTTTCAGCCCCATCTCCGCTACCTCAGCGGTTTTTCCGGATCGAGCGGCGCCGGCCTGATCACCTCCGGGGGGGCGACTCTGTTGACCGACGGACGGTACACCGATCAGGTGCGGAACGAGGTGCGCAACTGGCGGATCGCGATCTGCGCCGACGGCGTTCTCGAGGAAATGAAGCGCCGGAAGCTACTGCTCCCCGGGCAACGGGTCGGATTCGACGGCAACACGCTGACGTACGCGCAGTACTCCCTCTTCAAAAAGAGCTTTCCGAAAGCCG
The DNA here is from genome assembly GCA_036522515.1 of Bacteroidota bacterium. Lineage (NCBI taxonomy): Bacteria > Pseudomonadati > Bacteroidota > Bacteroidota bacterium. The sequence continues at coordinate 80,158 of DATDFQ010000015.1, read as the reverse complement.
TGTTCTGTCCCAAGGCCGACTGTATCGAAAAAATTGCCGTGGTCAAGGACGAGGCCGAGATCGGCAACATCAGGAAGGCGGTTGAGATCACCGACCGCGTCTTCTCGGACATCCTGGGGATGATCAGACCGGGGCTCCGCGAGCAGGATATCTCGGCCGAGATCTCCTACCGCCAGCGAAAGTACGGGGCGGAAGGGGACGCGTTCGAGACGATCGTCGCCAGCGGCGAGAGGGGCGCGCTGCCCCACGGCCGGGCGTCGATGAAGAAGATCGCTTCGAGGGAGATGGTCACGCTCGATTTCGGCTGCGTCTACGGCGGGTACCACAGCGACATGACCAGGACGGTGGCGGTGGGCAGGCCACTCCCGGAGGCGAAAAAAATCTACTACACCGTGCTGGATGCCCAGTTGCGCGCCATCGATGCGGCGAGAAGCGGGGTGAAAACCGGCGACCTGGACGCGGTTGCGAGAGGCCTCATCCGGCGCGAGGGATACGACCGGTATTTCCGGCATTCGCTGGGCCACGGCCTGGGGTTGCAGATCCACGAACCGCCCCGCATCTCGGTCCTGAGCACGTCGATGCTGCAATCGGGGAACGTCGTGACGATCGAGCCCGGGGTCTACATCGCGGGCCTGGGAGGAGTGCGCATCGAGGACGATGTCGTCATCCGCGCCGATCACTGCGAGGTGCTCAACCGGTCGCCGAAGGAGTTGATCGTTCTCTGAGCATGCCGACGGGTACACCCGACCAGTCCCAGGCGCCCGCACTGCGGAAGGTGCTCGTCATCGCCTATTACTTTCCGCCGATGGGATTGGGCGGAGTTCAACGGACCTTGAAGTTTGTCAAGTATCTACCCGAGTACGGTTGGGAGCCGACCGTTTTGACGGTGACGCCGACCGGCTATTTCGCCGAGGACTACACGCTTCTCGAGGAAATCAGCCGCCGTTCCGTCGAGATCGAGCGCGTCGGTTCGCTCGATCCGAACAGGTTTTTTCAGAAGAAGGGGGTGGTGAAAATGCCCTCCGAGCGGCTGCGAAAGATCCTGACGTTCGTGAGCGACCTCTTCTTCGTCCCCGACAACAAGATCTTCTGGAAGCGGAAGGCGGTGCGGGCGGCGGAGGCGCTCCATGCGCGGAAACAATTCGACCTCCTCTTCGCCACCGGGCCGCCCTTTACGGATTTTTTGATCGGGCTCGAACTGCACCGCAGGTGGAACAAACCGCTGGTGCTGGATTACCGCGACCCGTGGCTCGAGTTCCCGTTCAAGTACTACCCGACCCCCGTCCACCGGTACCTGAACGCCCGCCGCGAGAAGGAGTCCCTCCACGCCGCTTCGAAAATCGTCACCACGAACCGGCGGGTCAAGGAGCTGATCCTGAACCGCCACAAATTCCTGAGCTACGACGATGTCGTGATCCTGCCGCAGGGGTTCGACCCCCGGGACTTTGAGCACGAGGATCCGCCCCGCGCGAACACGGGGAAAATGCGCATCACGCATGCAGGCGTTTTCTTCGGCGACAGGACCCCGAAGTATTTTCTCAACGCCCTCCGGAAGGTGTTCGCGGAGCGGCCGGAGATGCGGGGGAAGATCGAGGCGTGTTTCGTGGGCCACCTGCACAGCGAGCATCTCCAGATGATCACCTCGATGCAACTGCACGATACCGTCGTCACGACCGGGTATCTCGACCATGCCCGGTGCGTGGAACAGCTCCGCTCGTCCGACGTGCTCTGGATGATGCTGACGAACGACCGCCAGTCGCCGGGGAAGGTGTACGAATATATCGGTGCCCGGAAGCCGATCCTCGCCTGCGTCCCGGAAGGGTTTATCCGCCAGGCTGTGGAAGAGACGGGGGCCGGTGTCTGCGTCGATCCCGGCGACGTGGAGGGGATCGCGTCGGCGATCATCCGGTTTTACAACCAGTTCCGCGGCGCGGGCCTGCCGAAAACGAGGGAGGATGTGGCCGCGAGGTACGACCGGATCGAGCTGACCAGGGAGCTTTCGGTCATTTTCGGCTTTCTCTCCGAATGAAAATACTCCTCATCGGATCGGGCGGCCGGGAACACGCCCTCGCCTGGAAAATCCGCCAGAGTCCCCTTGTCGCGAAAATGTACTGCGCCCCCGGGAATCCGGGCATCGGCGAGATCGCGGAGCTGGTCCCGATCAAGCCGGGCGATATCGACTCCCTCGTGAGGTTCGCGCGCGACCAGCAAATCGATCTGACGGTCGTCGGGCCGGAGCAGCCGCTGGTCGACGGGATCGTCGACGAGTTCGACAGGCAGGGCCTCGCGATCTTCGGTCCGTCCAAATCGGCCGCCGCCATCGAGGGAAGCAAGGTCTTCGCGAAGGAGTTCATGAAAAGGAACGGGATTCCCACGGCGGAATTCCGGTCGTTCACCGCGGCCGAGCGCTTCGACGCGGAGCGCTACGTCGACGAGATGCCGGTGCCGCTCGTGATCAAGGCGGACGGGCTCGCGTCCGGAAAAGGGGTCTCGGTTTGCGACACGAAGGAGGCCGCCCTGGAGACGCTCGACGCGATGATGGGGAAGAAGATCTTCGGAGACGCCGGGACGACGGTCGTCATCGAGGAGTTCCTCGAGGGAGAGGAGGCGTCTGTCCTTGCCATCACCGACGGGACCGACTTTGTCCTTCTCCCGCCGGCGCAGGATCAGAAGAGGATCCTTGACGACGACCAGGGAAGGAACACCGGAGGGATGGGTGCGTTCGCCCCGGCCCCGGTGGCGGGCGGAGAGATGCTCGAGAGAATAAAGCGCCTGATACTTGTGCCGACCCTCGCGGCGATGAAGAAGGAGGGGAGGCCCTTCAAGGGCTGCCTCTATGCGGGCCTCATGATCACGGAGACCGGCCCAAGGGTGGTCGAGTTCAACTGCCGGTTCGGCGATCCGGAGACCCAGGTGGTGTTGCCACTGGTCGAGAACGATCTTGTCGAGCTCATGCTCGATGCGGTTTCGGGCAACCTCTCCGGCGCCGCGGTGCGGCAGAGACAATCCGTCGCGGTTTGCGTGGTCCTCGCCTCGGGCGGATATCCGGGGAGGTATGAAACGGGGAAACCTCTCGTGGGACTCGACCGCGCGGCGGAGCAGGGAGACGTGATGGTGTTCCACGCCGGGACGGCGCTTGAAAAGGGCGGGGTGGTTACCTCGGGCGGAAGGGTGCTCGGCGTCACCGCCGTGGGCCCGGAGCGCTCGCCCGAGTCGACGGTCGACCTCGCCTACCGCGCGGTCAGGAAGATCACGTTCGACGGCGCGTATTACCGGAGCGATATCGGCAGGAAAGCGATAAGCCGGCTCATCAAAACTAGAGCGGAGGTCGGGTGAAAATTCTGGTCACGGGCGGGGCGGGTTTTATCGGGTCTCACGTTGCGGAGGCGTTCCTTGGGGCCGGGCACAAGGTCGCCGTGCTCGACGATCTCTCGATGGGCCGGAAGGAGAACGTGCCGCCGGGCGCGGAGTTCGTGGAGCTCGATATCCGGAATCCCCGGATCGGGGAGCTCTTCCGCGAGAACAGATTCGACGTCGTCATCCACCATGCGGCCCAGATGGACGTCCGGAAATCCGTCGAGGACCCTTCAAACGACGCGGACGTGAATATCCTCGGAACACTGAACCTGCTTCAGAATTGCGTGGCGCACGGGGTCGGGCGATTCATCTTCGCGTCGACCGGAGGGGCGATCTACGGGGAACAGGAGGCCTTTCCCGCCACCGAAGATCACCCCACCCGTCCGGTTTCGCCCTACGGGGTCTCCAAGCTCTCTGTCGAGAAGTATCTCCACTACTATCGCGTGGTCAACGGCCTGGAGTACACCGTCCTGCGCTACGCGAACGTCTACGGTCCGAGACAGAACCCGCACGGGGAGGCGGGGGTGGTCGCCATCTTCGTGAGCAAGATGCTGGAGGGATCGAAACCGGTCATCAACGGCGACGGCGGGCAAACGAGAGATTACGTCTTCGTCGGCGACGTGGTGGCGGCGAACTTGCTCGCGCCCGGGGTGAAGGGGTCGGGCGTCTTCAATATCGGGACCGGGATTGAAACTTCGGTGAACGATATCTTCCGGGGCCTTCGCGCGCTGACCGGATCGGATACTCCGGAGGTCCACGGCCCGGCCAAGAAGGGGGAGCAGACGCGAAGCGTCATCGATTCCTCCCTCGCCCGGCGCGTGATGGGCTGGACTCCGGCTGTGTCGCTGGCCGACGGGCTGGGGCGGACAGTCGACTATTTCCGGAACGCCGCAGGGCGATAACCGATGTCGGCCGGGCCCGAATTCATAGAGCGTATTCTCGGAAACGACCGCGGGGCCGTATCGAGGGCAATCTCGATGGTTGAGAACGGGCATCCCGACGCGGTCGGGCTGCTGAAAACCCTCTATCCCTCCACCGGGAAAGCGTGCCGCGTCGGCATCACCGGTCCCCCCGGCTCCGGCAAGAGCACGATCACGAACAAGCTCGCGCGCCACTATCGCACCGGGCCTGCCGGTCAACTGCGCGTCGGCGTGATCGCCGTCGATCCCTCAAGTCCGTTTACCGGAGGAGCGCTGCTCGGAGACCGCGTGCGCATGAGCGACATCGAGCTCGACACCGGCGTCTTCATCCGGAGCATGGCGTCCCGCGGAAGCCTGGGCGGGTTGAGCCGGAAGGCGAAAGAAGCCGCCGACGTCCTCGACGCGTCGGGGTGCGACATCATTTTCTTCGAGACGGTCGGGGTGGGGCAGTCGGAACTCGACATCGTGCGGGCGGCCGATACCGTGATCGTCGTCCTCGTGCCCGAGTCGGGCGACTCCATTCAGGCGATGAAGGCGGGGCTGATGGAAATTGCAGACTTCTTCGCTCTGAACAAGTCGGATCGCCCGGGAGCGGAACAGGCGGTCAGGGCGATCAAGACCGTGCTGAGCCTGAGGCCCGCGTCCGACGGCTGGAACCCCGAGGTGGTACAGACGGTCGCGACGAAAGGGACGGGGATCGAAGAAGTGGCCGGTCAGATTGCGGCGCACACCCAATTTCTCCGGGCGGGCGGCATGCTGGAGAAGAAGAGGGTTGAACGGGCCGTCGAGCGGATCAGGGAGATCGTGAGCGAGCGGATGCGGGTCGAGTTCTGGGACGAGGGGAGGGAGCGCGCGCTCGACTCCGAGGTCCGGCGGATGCTTTCGGGCGAGACCACTCCGTACGATATTGCAGAGCAGTTGCTCGGGAAAGTCAACAAGTAGCCGGATTGGGTGGGGTCTCAATTTGGCCGAACGTCTCTCTCCACCTCGTCATGCTGACATGCTCCTGGTCAGCATCTTTCAACTCTTTTATAAAGATCCCGACCTAAAACATGTCGGGATGACGAGATAAGATGAAAGTGCGCCACTACCGCGGATTGCAATTCTACCGAAATCCTCCTACATTAATTGAAATGTCATCCTGAGCGAAGCGAAGGATCTCGCCGATAGCAAAGATCCTTCGGTCGCGATGCTCCCTCAGGATGACAGTATACTCACCACCCAGCCGAGAAAGTTGATGCCTGAGCAGATCGCCGTGGAGGCAGCCACACCCGAGTTCGAATTCACCGAGAGCATGCGGATGGTTCAGGAATCTGCGCGCAATTTCGCCGAGAAGGAGATCAGGCCGGTTGTGATGAAGTATGACGAGTCGCAGGAGTTTCCGCACGACCTGATCCGGAAGCTCGGCGAGCTCGGGTTCATGGGGATCATCATCCCCGAGGAGTACGGAGGCTCGGGGTTCGGCTACCTCGAATACGTGACCATTCTCGTGGAGATCTCCAGGGTCGATCCTTCGATCGGACTGAGTCTCGCCGCCCATAACAGCCTCTGCTCGAACCACCTCTACACCTTCGGCACCGAAGCCCAGAAAAAGAAGTACCTCCCCGGGCTCGCCTCCGGCCGGACGATCGGAGCCTGGGCGCTCACCGAGCCGACCGCAGGGAGCGACGCGGCGGGCATGCTCACGACGGCGGCGCGGGAAGGGGACTGCTTCGTTCTCAACGGCAGCAAGAATTTTATCACCCACGGCTCGGTCGGCAACCTGACCGTCGTGATGGCGAATCTCGACAAGACAAAAGGGAAGAAAGGGATCTCGGCGTTCCTCGTCGAGAACGACACGCCCGGGTTCATCGTGAGCAAGAAGGAGAACAAGCTCGGGATGCGCTGCTGCGACACCTCCGCGATCGCCTTCGACAACTGCCGGATTCCAAAAGAGAATCTCCTCGGCGAGGAGGGGACGGGATTCGCCCAGGCGCTGGCGGTGCTCGACGGGGGCAGGATCAGCATCGCCGCCCTCGCGGTCGGGATCGCGCAGGGGTCCCTCGACGCCAGCCTGAAATACGCGCGCGAACGGAAGCAATTCGGAAAGCCGATCGGTGAATTCCAGGCGATCCAGTGGAAGCTCGCCGACATGGCGGTCGGGATCGAAGCTTCGCGCCTCTTGACCTACCGCGCCGCGTTTCTCAAGAACCGGGGCCGCGACATCACGCTCGAGTCGTCGATGGCGAAATTCTTCGCCAGCGAGGTGGCGGTCCAGGCGACGAACGAGGGGGTCCAGATCCACGGCGGCTACGGGTTCATCAAGGACTTCCCGGTCGAAAAATTCTATCGCGACGTCAAACTCGTGACCATCGGCGAGGGGACATCCGAGATTCAAAAGATGGTCATCGCCCGCGAGCTCCTGAATTCACGATAACTCCTTCCCCGCCGCAGAATCCCATGGCCCCGTCCGCCGCGGTCAAGAAAGACCTCACCTTCAACACGTACCAGGATAATTTCAAGAACATGCTCCGGGTCCTGAACGCCAAAGCCGAGAGCGTGAAGGCCGGGGGCGGCAAGGAGGCGGTCGAGAAGCATCACAAGCGGGGAAAGCTGACCGCGCGGGAACGGATCCGGAAACTGATCGATCCGCCGGGGGAGTTTCTCGAGATCGGACTTTTTACCGCGTACGGAATGTACGAGGAGTACGGTGGGGCGCCCTCGGCGGGAACGGTCTTCGGAGTCGGCAAAATCCACGGACGGGACGTGGTCGTGGTGGCGAACGACGCGACCGTGAAGGCGGGGGCCTGGTTTCCCATCACATGTAAGAAGAACCTCAGGGCGCAGGAGATCGCGATGGAGAACCGCCTGCCGATCGTCTATCTCGTCGACTCCGCCGGCGTCTTCCTTCCCCTCCAGAGCGAGATTTTCCCCGACAAGGAGCATTTCGGCCGCATTTTCCGGAATAACGCCGTCCTCTCATCGATGGGGATTCCGCAGATCGCGGCGATCATGGGACCGTGCGTCGCGGGCGGAGCCTACCTTCCGATCATGAGCGACGAAGCACTGATCGTGGACGGGACAGGAAGCGTCTTCCTCGCCGGGCCGTTTCTCGTGAAGGCCGCGATCGGCGAAGAGGTGGAGGTGGAGAAACTGGGCGGGGCCGGGATGCACAGCGAGATCAGCGGCGTCACCGATTACCGGATGCCGAACGACGAGGTCTGCCTCGAAACCATCCGCGAACTTATCTCGAAGCTCGGACACACCCCGAAGGCCGGATTCGACCGGATCGCGCCGAAGCCTCCGCGCCTCGATCCGGCCGACGTCTACGGCATGATCCCGGACGACCGCGCGAAGCCGTACGACATGTACGGCGTGCTTTCGACGATCGTGGACGAGGGGGAATTCGACGAGTTCAAGCGCGGCTACGGCAAGACGATCATCACCGCCTATGCCCGCGTCGACGGCTGGGCGGTCGGCATCGTCGCGAACCAGCGGTCGGTCACCAGGACCAGGTCGGGGGAGATGCAGGTCGGAGGGGTGATCTACAGCGAGAGCGCGGACAAGGGAGCCCGGTTCATCATGGGGTGCAATCAGAAGAAGATCCCCCTGGTGTTTTTTCAGGATGTCACAGGATTCATGGTGGGCTCGCGCGCCGAGCAGGGGGGAATCATCAAAGACGGCGCCAAGATGGTCAACGCCGTGGCGAACAGCGTGGTCCCGAAGCTGACCTTCATCATCGGAAACAGCTACGGGGCGGGAAACTACGCCATGTGCGGGAAGGCGTACGATCCGCGTTTCATTTTTGCCTGGCCGACGGCGCAGATCGCCGTGATGGGCGGGAAGCAGGCGAGCGAAACCCTGCTCAGCATCAAATTGCAGCAGGTCATGTCGAAGTCCGGCACGCAGATTCCGAAGGAGAAGCAGGAACTCCTCCTGAAGGAGATCTCCCAGCGCTATAACAGCGAGCTCGACCCGCTCTTCGCCGCGGCTCGGCTCTGGGTGGACGGCATCGTCGATCCGGTCGAAACCCGCTCGCTCATTTCCCGCGGCATCGAGATCGCTTCGAATAACCCCGAGCTTCCCCGTTTCAATCCGGGAGTGATCCAGGTCTAGCGGATGAGAATGCCAGCCGCCGTGATCATGATCGTGGCCTCGGCCTCGCAGCTCCTTCCGGCGCAGCCGAGGGAGATCGATTCGACCGCACAGTTCAAGCCGTACCTCACCCTCCACGACGACGCGCCGCTGAGCTGTCTCCTGACCTATTTTCCCCCGCTGTTCATTCAGCACGGCATCGAATTGAAGGCCTTTCTCCGGAGCAAAACATTCCGCCGCCTCCGCGCGGGGCTTGGCGACGTGGGGGCGCTCGACGCGCTCTACGTGCGGGCGATGCAGTTGACGGACAACAACACGGCGGTTGCGCTCCTGCTCGCCACGATTGCAACCTTCGACCATCGCCTCGTCGGGCTGAAGGTGCCCGTCTTCCGCTTCTACTTCCCCCTCTCGGACGAATCGGAGGAGGAGTTCGACCGGAGGGTGAACAGCCTCCCCCGGAACCTGTACCGCGACACTCCCCCCGGGACCGCCGGTGACCGCGACAAGCTCCAGCACTTCTTCGGCTCGGCCTTCCTGACGCTCCTGTTCGAAACGGAGGAGGGCGCGGAGAGGATCGGCCTCTTCGTCGAGGAGGGCGAGGACGCCTTCATTGTCGGAGGGGTGAAAGATGACCGGGACCTGCGTGCCGACCAGGAGGGCCAGCGGTTCGGAAGGGCTCTCCTGGAAGACATCCGCCGGATGCCCTCCGAATTCCTGGGGGCGGAACGGGAAACGGTCGGCGTCTCGGCCGGAGTCCCGGGCGGCGATCTTCCCTCGCGGATCGGGGACGGGCGATGAAGACGATTCTCGTTGTCGACGACGAAAAGAGCGTGCGGGATTCGATCAGGATGATCCTCGAGTACGAGAAATACCGGGTTGTCGCCGCGGAGAACGGCCGGGAGGGGCTCGAGCGCCTCCGCGACGGCCAGGTTGACGCGGTGCTTCTGGATATCAAGATGCCCCAGGGAATGGACGGGATCGAAGCGCTCCGGGAGATCATGCGCCTCGACGCCGACCTGCCCGTGATCATGATTTCAGGCCACGGGACGTTCGAGACCGCCGTCGAGGCGACCAAACTCGGCGCGTTCGATTACCTCCCGAAACCGCTCGACCGGGAAAAGCTGCTGATCGTCCTGAGGAACGCGCTCGAGCACCGCGCGCTCTCGAAGGAGCTGCGGCAGGTGCGCGACAAGGAGCAGATTCTGGGGGAGAGCCCGAAGATCAAAGCGATCATCGCCCTGATCCAGCGGGTCGGGCCGACCGACACGCGCGTCCTCATCTCGGGCGAAAGCGGCAGCGGAAAGGAACTCGTCGCCAAGGGCATCCACCGGGCCAGCAAGCGGTCGCAGATGCCCCTGGTCGAGGTGAACTGCGCTGCGATCCCGGCGGAGCTGATCGAATCGGAGCTGTTCGGACACGAAAAGGGATCGTTCACCGGCGCGACAGCGCTGCGGATAGGAAAATTTGAGCAGGCGGACGGCGGGACGATCTTTTTGGATGAAATTGGCGACATGAGCTCGCAGGCGCAGGCGAAGGTGCTGCGGGTCCTGGAGGAAGGGAAGATCGAACGCGTCGGAGGCAACAAGATGATCCCGGTCGACGTCCGGGTAATCGCGGCGACGAACAAGAAATTGATCGACGAGGTCAAGAGAGGCGCCTTCCGGGAGGACCTCTACCACCGGTTGAACGTGATACCGATCGAGGTGCCGCCTCTCAGGGACCGGAGGGAGGATATTCCGATTCTCGTGAAGGCGTTCCTCATCGACACCTGCACGAGAAACGGGATGGCGTTGAAGAAGATCACGGACGGGGCCCTGCAGGCGCTTGCCGGCGCGGAGTGGAGCGGGAACGTGCGCGAACTGCGGAACATCGTCGAGCGGCTGGTCATCATGGCTCCCGGCGATACGATCGAGCGGTCCGGCCTCGAGTCGCTCCCGGCCGCCCGGAACGGCATGGTCGAGGAGCTCCTCCATTCGGGGACCAGCTTTCAGGAGTTCAAAGATCGCGCGGAGGCGGCGTTCATCAAGCGTCAACTCGAGCTGCACAACTGGAACGTCTCAAGGACCGCCGAAGCGCTGGAAATGGAGCGGAGCCACCTTTATACGAAGATCAACAAGTACGGGCTCGAGCGGGGGGGCGAGGGCGGCGATCCCCCGAAGGACGCGGGCCGCTGACCGCCGGCGGCGGCGCATTCCTCTGCTCCTATGACAACGATTTTCTCTTCCGGACCGCTTCGTACATGACAAGCGCTCCGGCGACGGAGGCGTTCAGCGATTCGATTTTTCCGTAGACCGGGATCTTGACGAGGAAATCGCACTTCTCCTTCACGAGGTGCCGGATCCCCCTTCCCTCGTTGCCGATCACGATGGCGATGGGGCCCGAATAGTCCACCTCCGTGTAGATTTTCGGGGCCTCCGAATCGGTCCCGACCACCCACACCCCCTTCTCCTTGAGCTCATCGATCGTGTTCGCGACGTTGACGACCTTCGCGACGGGGAGATGCTCGCTCGCGCCGGCGGAGGTTTTCGCCACGGTCGTGTTGACTTCGGCGGAGTGGTGCTTGGGAATGATCACTCCGTGGACGCCGGCGCATTCGGCGGTCCGGATGAGGGCTCCGAGGTTTTGCGGATCCTCGATCTCGTCGAGGAGGAGCACGAAGGGGGGCTCGTTGCGCCCGGAGGCGGCCTTGAGGATGTCGTCGACCTCGACGTACTCCTTCGTGCCGACGACCGCCACCACTCCCTGGGTGGTCGTGTCGCTGACGAGCTCGCGGAATTTTTGCTTTCCCACTTCCATGCAGGGGACGCGGTCCCGCTTCGCCATCGCCTTGATTTTTTCGATCGCTTCCCCCTTCACGCCGGCGAGAATGACGATTTTTTCGATGATCGTCCCCGCCTTTAACGCCTCGATGACTGGGTTCCGCCCGGCGATGATTTTCACAGCGGGCTGCCTGTCATGCCCGGCGCCCGCAGGACGATTCTTTTCCATCTCCTCTTCGAACATATCCACCTCTGCAAGGAATACTAGCCTGCCTTCTCCGGGGTACCGGCGCCCCGGACGACTCTTTTTTCCATCTGGCGGCCGATGAGAAAGACCAGGATCCCGCCGAGAAAGAGGTACAACTCGCCCCACATGTCCCCATAGATCCCCTGGACCAGCCCGAGCATCACGGCGGCGATTCCGCCCGCTTCGAGCAACTTCGCAACGGGGTACAACTTTCCGCTCATCGGTGTCCGGCCTCCGCCGATAGTAATCGAGCCATAAACTCCTCCTCGGGCACTTTAAAATGAAACGCCTCTCTGCCGTCGATGTGAATGACCGGAACCCGGTCTTTCATCTGCTCGAAGAGGCCCTCTCCCTCCCGGATCTTCGTCTCCCGCAACTCGAACGGATGGCGCCGCCGAAGCTTCGCAAGCGACGCCCTGGCGATGTCGCAGAGGTGGCAATCCTCCTTGGAAAAAATCTCGACGAGAACCATCAGGCCGGAGAGGAGACCGGTTTCTTGCGTGAGAGGATGAAGAAACCGGCGAAGCCGCAGGCGACCATCACGAGCGCGATCAACTGCGCCTCGGAAAGGCCGAACAGGATCCGCGGGTTCAGGCGGATGAATTCGATCAGGAACCGGGCGGTCCCGGAGAGGATGAGGTAGAGCATGAAGAGCGAACCGTCGACGGCGAGCTTTTTCCGGAGTCTCCATAATAGTAGGAACAACAGAACCCCTATTAAAAATTCATAGAGAGGGGCGGGATGAACCGGAATCGTATCCGGCACAACCCCGTTGACCCCGTACTTTTGCACGATTTCGGGAAAATTCTTAAAGGCCAGGGAAGGCGGATAGGTTCCTTCCGAGTAGACGCACCCCCAGGGAAGGTTCGTGGGCATGCCGTAATCGCCGTCCCCCGAAAGATGGCACCCGATCCTTGCCACGCCGTACCCCAGCATAAGGCTGGGAGAGGCGGCGTCGCAGACCGTGAGGAACGGGATCTTGCGCCGGCGAACGTAGATCATGATGGCGACCGTGGCGAGGATGAACCCGCCGTACCAGGTCAAACCGCCGGGCGAAAACGCCATCCCGAACGGATCGCGCGACGCATAGCTCCAGTTTTCGATCAGGTAGAGGAGTTTCGAACCGATAATTCCGAAGATGATCGCCAGGAGGGTGATCGTGCTTCCCAGGTTCGAATCGAGCCCCTTCCGCCGCAGTTCCTTCGTCAGAAAGAAGCTCGCCAGGATGAACCCGATCCCGAGCATCAGTCCGTAACTGTAGATCGTAAGAGGTCCTATGGTGAAGAGTTTTGGATGCATGATCTGGCTCTGGTTGTTGGGCTATTGCTGAAATCCGGCCGGCCCCGCTTCTACCAATCTTCCCGCCGGGTGACGATATCGACGAACTTGACGTCGGGGGATTCCTCCACGTCGACCCCCTCCGGGGAGATTCGGACCGAGAAGATGTTCTCCTCGCGGTCGAGTTTTGAAACCACGACCGAGTACGTTCCGCGGGCCATCTCGAACTCCGTTTCAAACAGGGCGGGACCGGCCCCGGGGAGCGATAACTGCGGGGCCCGCAGGCCGTGGATGTTCAGCCGGAGCGTCTTGCCGGTGAGCTTCGCCGCGACGACGATCTCGTACCGGAAGCTCGTGAATTCGTTCACCGTGCGGAGCGCAACGAGGGCGACCGCCTTCTTTTCCGCCTCGTTGTATCCCGGGACGATGAGGAGGCGGTACTCGAGAGAATTCTTCGGCTTGACCCGCTTCCCTTTTTTCATCGGGCCTTTTTCGAAACCGTGAGCGCTGACGCCAGATTGTCGAGGGGGACGGCGGCCTGCTCGCCCGTCCGCATGTTCTTGAGCGAGCCCTCGTTCCGCCTCAGTTCGTCCGATCCCACAACGATCACGAAACCGGCCTCCTGGCGGTCCGCCTCGCGCATCTGGGCCTTGAGGCTCCGCCCGAGGAGATCGAGTTCGGCAGCGAGACCGGCGCGGCGGAGCTCGATCGCCGCCCGCGTCGCCCAGCGCTTTCCGTCCTCGTCGGCCGCGGCGAGGAAGACCAGGGGTGCGGGCGGAGAGGATCCTCCGATCTTTTGCTTCTCCATGACCATCAACAGGCGCTCCAGCCCCGCTGCAAACCCCACGCCGGGAGTCGCCTTCCCCCCGAGCTCTTTCACGAGGAGGTCGTAACGGCCGCCCCCCGCGAGGGCATCCTGAGCGCCAAGATCGGTGCTGATGATCTCAAACGCGGTCTTGGTATAGTAATCCAACCCGCGGACGATCCGCCCGTCGACTTCGAATTCGATCCCGATCGAGAGAAGGATGCGCTGAAGCTCGCTGAAATGCGCCGCGCACTCCTCGCAGAGATGGTCTTTCATTAAAGGCGCGTCGCGGGTCGCCTGCCGGTCCCCCTCGTCCTTCGAATCGAGGATGCGAAGGGGGTTCTGATCGAGCCGCCTCCGGCTCTCTTCTGAGAGCTGTTCCCGCACCCCGCCCAGGTACTCCGTCAGGAGCTTTTTGTAGGGGGGGCGGCATTTCTCGCACCCGACAGAATTGATCCTTATGGAGACCGAACGGACGCCGAGGGTTGCATAGACCTGCGAGGAGAGGGCGATGATGTCGGCGTCGATCGCGGGCTCCTGCCCGCCGATCGCCTCTGCGCCGAACTGGTGGAACTGGCGGAATCTCCCGGCCTGCGGGCGCTCCTGGCGAAACATCGGGGCGATATAGTAGAGCTTGGCGAGGGGCTGCAGTTCGCCGAGGTTGTGCTGGATGAACGCGCGGATCACCGACGCGGTCATCTCGGGCTTCAGGGTGAGGCTGGTGCCGCTCCGGTCGGAGAACGAGTACATCTCCTTCCCGACGATATCCGTCAGTTCCCCGATGCTCCGGGAAAACATGGCCGTTTCTTCGAACGCGGGCGTCCGGATCTCCCGGTAATTAAAGAGCCGCATCACGGTGCGGATCGTTTCTTCGACGAATTGCCAGCGATGGCTCTCGGCGGGGAGGATGTCGCGGGTCCCCTTCACGGACTTAAATTTCACGTAAGCTCCATTGAGCGGCGGCGGGGAATGGGGGGAAAGGGAGCGCGGACCGGACCGGCCCTCCTACATCTCCGAATAATTCGCTTCTTCTTGCCTGAAGATCTCCAGCACCTCGTGCGAAGTCTTCGTGTCGAGAAGCCGGGCGCGGAATTCCTCCTTGTTCATCAGCCGGGAAATCCGGCTGAGGAGCTTGATGTGCGGGCCCACCATGTTGTCCTTCCCCACGAGCAGGAAGACGAGGCGGACTGGTTTCTCGTCCAGCGACTGGTACTGGATCGGCTGTGCGGTGACTCCGAACGCGGCAACGGTATCGGCGACCGCGTCCGTTTTTCCGTGGGGGATCGCAAAGCCGTTGCCGACGCCCGTCGACATGATCTTCTCCCGGTCGAGGATCGCCGCGCGCACCTTCTCCTTGTCCAGCACCTTCGGAGAATGGCTCACAAGCTCCACCATTGCGTTGATAATTTCTTCCTTCGATTGGCCCGGGAGGTTCGTTCTGACCAATTTGTCTTCAAGGATATCACTGATCTTCATTCCTGGGTACCATTCCTAGAAAGAGAGGGGGGATGCACACCGCGGTGAGAGAGATCGAAAAAACATCTGCGAATGTAACAAAAAAAAGGCTCCTTCGCAACCCGCCTCATCGGATATGTCATCCTGAGCGGAACGTAGTGAAGCGAAGGATCTCCACACGACAATCGGTGAGATCCTTCGCTTCGCTCAGGATGACATGGTGAGAAGGTACTCATTTGAGCGCCCTCTTCAGGTCTGCGATGAGATCGTCGGAGTCTTCGAGGCCGACGGAGATCCGGACCAGCCCGTCCGTCACGCCGATCTTGCGGCGCTGCGCGGGAGGGATGGAGGCGTGGGTCATGGTTGCGGGATGCGAAATGAGAGTTTCGACGCCGCCCAGGCTTTCGGCGAGAGCGCAAAGCTCCACGCGCCTGAGCATCCGCTTCGCGTTGGAGAGGCTCCCGAGGTCGAACGAGATCATTCCTCCGAAATTCTTCATCTGGCGTTTTGCGAGCGCGTGTTGCGGATGGGTGGGGAGCCCGGGATAATGGACCGCGACGACCCTCCGCTGCTTCGAGAGCCACGAGGCGATCCGCGCCGCGCTCTCTCCGTGCCGCTCCATCCGGACCGCGAGAGTTTTCACGCCGCGCAGGCAGAGCCAGGCGTCGAAGGGGGCCAGGATCCCCCCGGCCGCTTTTTGAAGAAACCTCAGCCGTTCCACCACCGCGCTCCGGTTCGAGACCACCATTCCGCCCAGCATGTCGCTGTGGCCGTTCAGGTATTTTGTGAGGCTGTGGACGACGATGTCGAATCCGTGCTCGATCGGGCGCTGCAGGTACGGGGTGGCGAAGGTGTTGTCGCATACGCTCAGCAGGCGCCTCTTCCGGGCAAGCTTTGCGAGAGCGCCGAGATCGCTGATCTCCATCGTCGGGTTGGTCGGAGTTTCGATGAAGAGCATCTTCGTGTTCTTCCGGATCGCCTTCCGCACCGTCTCCGTCCTTGTCGTATTGACGAATTCAAACTCGAGGCCGTACTCCTCGAGCACGAACTTGCCGATTCTGTACGTCCCCCCGTACACGCTGTCGGACACCACGACGTGATCGCCGGGCTTCAGGAGCCGGAAGACGGCGTCGATCGCGGCCATCCCCGAGCCGAACGCCATCCCGTGCTTCCCGCTCTCAAGCGCGGCGATGTTCGCCTCGAGGGCGTCGCGGGTCGGGTTGTTGACGCGCGAATATTCGTACCCCTTGTTCCTGCCGATCCCCTGCTGCACGTACGTGGAGGTGAGGTACACCGGCGTCATCACGGCGCCGGAAAGCGGATCGGGGCTCTGACCCGCGTGGATTGCCTTGGTTGAGAAGCGCATTGTCTCCTATCGTGCCATGTATTCGATAACGTCGTAACGCGTCAGGATGCCGATCAGCTTGTGGTCTTCCTCTATGAGCACCGCCGAGTCCTTCTTCTTGAGAAAATCAATCGCATGCTCGATCGGAGACGCGGCTCCGATCACCGGGAACGGGGGCTTCATCAGCTTGCTCACCTCCGCGTCGAGGCGCGAGTTGTCCTCAAGGACGGCGGACATCAGGTCGTTGTCGAGAATCGTTCCCACGGGCCTCCCCTTGTCGAGGACGGGAAGCTGCGACACGTCGTGCTCCTTGAAGAGGTCGAGCGCGCGGCGCACGGTGGTGCTCGGGTCGATGGCGATGAGCTGCTGGACGTTCCTCGATTTGCTCTGCAGGACGTAGTGCGCCGTCACCCGGTCCGGGATGAGGAATCCGTTCTCCCGCATCCAATCGTCGTTATAAATCTTGCTGAGGTATCGCTCACCCGTGTCGGGGAGCAGGATGACCATGACATCCTGATCTTTCATCCTGTCGGCGTACTTGAGCGCTCCCGCCATCGCCGTGCCGCACGACCCCCCGACGAAGATCCCCTCCTCGCGCGTGAGACGCCGGGCCATGAGAAACGATTCCTTGTCGGTCGCCTCGACCATGTCGTCGATGACGTCGAAATTCAGCGTTCCCGGGAGCCAGTCCTGGCCGATCCCTTCCACTTTATAGGTCTTGAGGACGGGGGAGAATTTCTTCGTGTAGAAATACTCCCGGAGGATCGAGCCCCGGGGGTCGACACCCACGACTTTCACGTTCGGGTTCCGTTCCTTCAGATACTGTCCCGTTCCCGATATCGTCCCGCCGGTTCCCACGCCGCAGACGAAGTAGTCGATCTGTCCGCCTGTCTGCTCCCAGATCTCCGGCCCGGTGGTCTTGTAGTGGGCTTCCGGATTCTTCGGATTGAAATACTGGTTGGCGAGGATCGAATTCGGGGTCTCCCGGACGACCCGCTTCGCGACTTCGGTGTAGCTTTCGGGCGAGTCATGCGGCACCGCGGTGGGAGTCACGATCACTTCCGCGCCGAACGCTCTCAGGAGCCTGATCTTCTCGATGCTCATCTTATCCGGCATCGTGAAGACGCACTTGTATCCCTTGATCGCCGCGGCGATCGCAAGCCCCATCCCCGTGTTGCCCGAGGTCGCCTCCACGATCGTCCCTCCGGAACGGAGGCGGCCTTCCCGCTCCGCCTCCTCGATGATCTCAAGCCCGATTCTGTCCTTGACCGAGCCGCCCGGATTGAACGTCTCGACCTTGGCGAAATAATGGCCTTTGAATCCCCGCGTCACTTTGTGGAGCCGGACGAGGGGAGTGTTGCCGAGCGTTCCGAGAATCGTGTCCTGGACCTTCAGTTTCTTGACATCAGTAAGCATGATCGATCCTTGTCTTCTTCGTGGGTCAGGTGTGCCGCTTGCGCGCAGGCCGGCCGCGGGGAACGTCCCCTGCGGCGTTCCTGGTCATGAGACTCGCCGCGAAGCCTGCGCCGAAGCCGTTGTCGATGTTCACGACGGTCACGCCGCTTGCGCAGGAGTTCAGCATCGCGAGGAGAGCCGCGACGCCCTGAAAGCTCGCGCCGTACCCGATGGAGGTGGGAACGGCGATGACCGGAACATCCACCAATCCGCCGACCACGCTCGGGAGCGCGCCTTCCATCCCGGCGACGACGACGATTACGGCGGCGCGGAGGAGCTGTTCGCTCCCCGCGAGCAACCTGTGAATGCCTGCCACGCCGACATCGTAGAGCGTTTCGACGGGATTTCCGAACATACGGGCGGTCATGACCGCCTCCTCGGCGACGGGGATATCGCTTGTCCCGGCTGTCACGACGAGAATCGTCCCCCGGCCCGCGGCCGGCCGGCCGGGCTCATTCGCCGTAATCACCCGGGCGGCTTCATGATACCGGGCGTGCCTTATCTTTTTTTTGACAGTATCAAAGTGTTTCCGGGTCGCCCTCGTCGCGAGCAGCGGCTGGCCGCGGCGGGTGAGGCGGAGGGCGATTTCCGCCACCTGCAGGGGGGTCTTTCCCTGGCAGAGGATGACCTCAGGAAATCCCTGCCGGAGCTGGCGGTGGTGGTCGATTGTCGCAAAGCCGAGCGATTCCGAGCGCAGGGTGCTCATCGCGTCCACCATTTGCTCGCCGGTAAGTTTCCCGCTTTTGTATTGCTGGAGGAGGTGTTTGAGTTCTTCTTTGGTCACGCGCGTTGCCGCCGGTGGTTCGCTGCGGTGAGAATATACTCGTTTTCGCAGGTATATGCAAGGAGAACGGGCATGAGCCGCTTCTTGTAGCCGCAGCCTTTAGGCTGCGCCAATCATTCGGGGAGGGTAGCCGCAGCCTTTAGGCTGCGTTGAACGGCACGCGACCTGAAGGTCGCGCCTACCGAACCCTTGAGCTTGGTAGCCGCAGCCTTCAGGCTGCGGTCTTTTCCTGCGTCCTTTCCTGCCGCTCTGAGCGTAAAAAAAAAGCCTGGTGTTGTCCAGGCACCAGGCTCCCACTAATCCACAAGGTAAGCCGTCAGGAGGTAACAGCTTACTGTACCCATGATACATAATCCCGATCGCCTGTTCTGTGTCGATCATCAAGTCGTGTGCGCCGCGTCAAACGGGCCGTTTCCTTGTTTGTTTGCCATTATCTTCGTATTTTTGTTCGACAAGTCAGGAAAATCCCCCGGATCCGAGTCGATGGCGCTTATTCAAGGTTTCTTGCTTGGCTATCTTATCGGTTCTTTCCCGACCGCTTACCTCGTGGTGATGTGGAAGGCGCAGCTCGACATCCGCGGGAAGGGAAGCGGGAACGTGGGGGCATTGAACGCGCTTGAAGTGAGCGGCTCGAAACTTGTCGGAGCGCTCGTGCTTCTCATCGACCTGGGAAAAGGGGCTTTCGCCGTCTGGCTCGGGTCGCGGCTGATCGGAGACGATCTCTGGATCAGGGGAATCGCCGGAATCGGCGCTGTCGCCGGGCACAACTATTCCTTTTGGCTTCGTTTCAGAGGCGGCAGAGGGCTTTCGACGGCCGCGGGAGTCATGCTCGGCCTGGATTGGATTCTCGTGGTTCTCTGGTGTCTCCTCTGGGTCGCCGGTTACCTGTATCCGCGAAATGTGCATGTCGCGAACATCTCGGCGTCGGTTCTCAGCCCCGTTTTGACCATCCCTCTTCTGCGGACGCTTCGGCCTGCGGAGGATGGAACCGTCGCAGAGACGGCGCTCATCATGTCGGTCCTCTGCCTGCTCATCCTCTTGCGCCACATCGGCTATTTCGGGGAATTCAGAAAGATAGTTCAAAAAACAAACTAACCTAAAGACTCTCACGATGCAAGACTCCAATCATCAGGAACTTCACGAAGTGGCCAGGCAGATTCGCCGGGATATCATCAAGATGTTGATGATTTCCAAATCCGGCCATTCCGGCGGCACGCTCGGACTGGCGGACATATTCGCCTCTCTCTACTTCGACATTTTGAAACTCGACCCCGGGAACCCTCGCTGGAGTGAGCGCGATTACTTCTTCCTCTCGGCCGGGCATCTCTGCCCGGTCTGGTACGCGACGCTGGCGCGGCGGGGCTTTTTTCCGGTCGCCGAGTTGACCACGCTCCGCAAGATCAACAGCCGCCTGCAGGGCCATCCGGCTCCCCCCTGGACTCACGGTGTCCCCGGGGCGGAGATCGCCTCCGGCGCGTTGGGCCAGGGACTCTCGGTCGCCGTCGGGTGCGCGCTGGGCCTGAGGCTCGACAAGAAACCGAACCGCGTGTACGCGCTCCTCGGCGACGGCGAACAGGATGAAGGGCAGATCTGGGAGGCGGTCATGACCGCCGGCCACCACAAGGTGGATAACCTGATCGCGATGGTCGACCGGAACATGTGCCAGATCGACAACCGGACCGAAAAGGTGATGGAGCTCGAGCCGTTGGCCGACAAGTGGAGGGCATTCAACTGGCATGTCCTCGAGTGCGACGGGAACGACATTTCTTCGTTCCTCCAGACCATGAAGCAGGCACAAGACCTTAAGGGAAAGCCGGCGGTCATTATCGCTCATACCTTGATGGGCAAGGGCGTCTCCTTCATGGAAGACGATTACCGGTGGCATGGGATTCCGCCCGACGAAGCCCAGGGAAAGAAGGCGTTGAGCGAGCTTGCCCCGACCGGGCTCGGAGACTTCATTGAATTTGAATGGGAAAGGAGCGCGGTCGATGCTAAAATACCAGTCGCGTGATCTCAAGGCAACGCGTCTCGGGTTCGGCGAAGCGCTCGTCGAGCTCGGGAGGGAAAACCCGGATGTGGTCGTGCTCGGCGGAGACGTCACCGGCTCCGTGAAGACGGACCTCTTCATGAAGGCCTTTCCCGACCGGTTCATCTCGGTCGGCGTCGCCGAGCAGGACATGATCGGCACGGCGGCCGGGCTCGCGGTCGCGGGAAAAATTCCGTTCGCGTCGACCTACGGCGAGTTCGCCGTGGGCAGGCCGTTCGATCAGATCCGCCAATCGGTCGCCTACAGCAGGCTCCCCGTCAAGATTTGCGCATCGCACTGCGGGATCACCGTCGGACCCGACGGGGCGACGCACCAGTCGCTGGAAGATCTCGGCCTCATGCGATTGCTGCCGCACATGACGGTCGCGACGCCGTGCGACTATTTCGAGACGAAGAAGCTTGTGAAGGCTTCCATCGCGTGGGCGCAGCCGATCTACCTGCGGTTTTTCAGGGACAACACGCCCGTCTTCACGCAGGAATCCGAGCCCCTTGAAATCGGAAAAGCCAACACGCTCATCGAAGGGAATGACGTGACGATCATCGCCTGCGGCCTTCAGGTCTGGGAGGCGATCCTCGCCGAGGAGGTTCTTGCCTCCGAGGGGATCGGCGTGCGCCTGATCAACATGCATACGATCAAACCTCTCGACACGGAAATCGTCGTCAGGGCGGCCCGTGAGACCGGTGCCATCGTGACGGCCGAGGATCATCAGATCCAGGGCGGACTGGGCGGGGCGGTCGCCGAGGCGCTCGCGCAGGCGCACCCCACCCCCCAGGAATTCGTCGCCGTCCGCGACACGTTCGGAGAATCCGGGAAGGGGGACGAGCTGATGAAAAAGTACGGGATCGCCAAGGACGACATCGTGAAGGCCGTCCGGAGGGTCCTGCTTCGCAAGAAGAAGTAACCTGATTCCGGGAAGGAGACCCTCATGCGAAAAAACATCGCGATCCTGATGCTGGTCATTTCGCTCCCCGCGCTTGCCGGGTTCTGGGCAGGATTCCGGGTCGGACACCGCGAGACAGGCGCGACGGCGGAGTCGGCGGCTTCACCCGGCGAGCCGGTTTCCGGCGAGGGAGCGGTCTACCAGGCGTCCGCGCGCGACAGCGGCGAGGAGGTCATCTCGAACCAGCGCCGAAACGCGATCACCCGCGCGGTGAGTTCGGCCAGCCCGGCTGTCGTCGGCATCAACGTCACCGAAATCCGGGAGTACTCCTACCGCGACCCCTTCTCCCAGTTTTTCGGGCAGTACTTCGGCAACCGCGTGCTCAAGCAGGAAGTCAAGGGACTCGGGTCCGGTTTTCTCATCTCCCCCGACGGGTATATCCTGACCAACGACCACGTCGCGGGGAATGCGAAGGAAATCACCGTGACGATGACCAGCCGCCAGAAGTACAAGGCCAGGCTCATCGGGACCGATCTTGTGTCCGACATCTCGCTTCTCAAAATCGACGGCAGGGATTTGCCCTTCGTGAAGCTCGGGAATTCGGACGACGTCATCATCGGCGAATGGGTGATCGCGATGGGAAATCCCTTCGGGCTGTTCGAGATCAACGACAAGCCCACCGTCACGGTCGGCGTCGTGAGCGCGACCGGGATCAACCTGAATGTCGAAGGGGGCCGCTACTATCGCGGAATGATCCAGACCGACGCGGCGATCAACGAGGGGAACAGCGGCGGCCCGCTCTTGAATTCCGTCGGAGAGGTCATCGGAGTGAACGCGGTCATTTTTACGCCCAACCAGGGAAATATCGGGCTTGGATTCGCCATTCCGGTGAACCGCGTGAAGGGGATCCTGGCGGGGCTCAAGAAGAACGGCCGCATCGAGCGCGACTTCTGGACGGGCCTCGAGGTCAACTCGGTGGATGAGAGGGTCGCGAAATATTTCGGGCTCGCCCGCGCGGAGGGGGTCATCGTCACCGATGTGAAGCGGAACAGCCCCGCGGAGCGGGGGGGCTTCAAGGTCGGAGACATCATCGTCGGCGTGAACGGGGAACATATCGCGAACGAGGAGAATATCGCGTCGCTCGTGGGCGACGCCAAGGCGGGGGACGTTCTCACCATGAGCATCATCAGGGAGCGGAAGACGCTGACGCTCAGCCTGAAGCTGGAACGGCGGCCCTCGTGATCGACCGGTACACGCGCCCGGCGATGGGCGCCGTCTGGGCGGACGAGAACAAATTCGGCATCTGGCTCGAGATCGAGATCCTCGCGTGCGAAGCCCACGCCCGGCTCGGAGTCGTGCCGAAGGAAGCCGCCAGGCGCATCAGGAACAAGGCGGGCTTCCGCGTGGACCGGATCCTGAAGATCGAGCGGGAGGTGAAGCACGACGTCATCGCATTTCTCACAGACGTTTCGACCCGGCTCGGAGCGGATTCCCGCTTCGTCCACCTCGGAATGACCTCCTCCGACGTCCTCGACACCGCGCTTGCGGTTCAGATGAAACAATCGGCCGAATTGCTGCTCAAGGACCTCGGCGCACTCCGGCGCGTCCTCGCGCGGCGGGCGCGGGAATTCAAATACACCGTCATGATCGGCCGTACGCACGGCGTCCACGCCGAACCGACCACCTTCGGCCTCAAGCTCGCCCAGTGGTATGACGAGACCGGAAGGAACATCGAGCGGCTGGAGCGTGCGCTCGCGACGATCTCCGTGGGGCAGATCTCCGGGGCGGTGGGGACCTACGGGCATCTCGATCCCTCCGTGGAGAAGTTCGTGTGCGGCAAGCTGGGCCTGAGGCCCGCGCGGATTTCGACGCAAATTTTGCAGCGCGACCGTCATGCGGAGTTTCTCACGACGATCGCCCTCATCGGGGGCTCGATCGAGAAATTCGCCACCGAGATCCGCCACCTGCAGAGGACCGAGGTGCTGGAGGTGGAGGAGCATTTCTCGAAGGGACAGAAGGGCTCTTCGGCGATGCCCCACAAGAGGAATCCGATCACCTGCGAGCGGCTGGCGGGGCTCGCCAGGGTCCTGAGGGGAAACGCCCACGCCTCGATGGAGAGCATCGCGCTCTGGCACGAGCGGGACATCACTCATTCGTCCGCCGAACGGATCATCATACCCGACAGCTGCATCCTCCTCGATTACATGATCGCGACGATCACGGGACTGGTGGACACGCTCAACGTCTACCCGGAGAACATGAAGAAGAACCTCGGCCTGACGGGGGGCCTGATTTTTTCGGAATCAGTCCTCCTGGCGCTGACGGGAAAGGGAATGAAGCGCGAGGAGGCCTACGCGATCGTGCAGGGGGATGCGATGAAGGTCTGGAACTCCGGCCGGAACTTCAAGGATCTCCTCCGGGCGGATCAGCGCGTCTCGTCGGTCCTGAACAAGGGGGAGCTGGAGAAACTGTTCGACCTGAAAAGGAGCATCAGGCATGTCGATCACATTTTCACTCGGGTGGGGCTAGCATGAAAGAATACAGGAACTATATCGCGGGCAAATGGGCGGATGCCGCCTCACGCAAGACATTCGAGGACAGGAACCCCGCCCGGTGGTCCGATCTCGTGGGGACGTTTCCGGATTCCTCCGCGGAGGATGTGGACCGGGCGGTCCGGGCTGCGAAGGAGGCGTTAGAATCGTGGCGCCTGATGCCCGCACCCGGGCGCGGTGAGATCGTCCGAAAGGCGGGGGATCTGATGACGGCCCGCAAGGAGGCGATCGCGCGGGAAATGACGCGCGAGATGGGAAAGGTCCTCCAAGAGGCCCGGGGCGACGTCCAGGAAGGAATCGACACGGCCTACTACGCGGCGAGCGAAGGCCGCCGGCTGTTCGGAGTCATCGCCCCCTCGGAGTTATCGAACAAATTCAACATGGCCGTGCGGATGCCGGTCGGGGTCTGCGGCCTGATCACGCCGTGGAATTTCCCCATGGCGATTCCGACCTGGAAAATCTTCCCCGCGCTCGTCTCCGGCAACACGATCGTCTTCAAGCCCGCCGAAGACACCCCCGCGACTGCGACGACTCTCGTCGAACTCCTGACGGAAGCCGGGCTCCCGCCGGGCGTCCTGAACCTTGTGCACGGGCATGGGCCCGGCGCGGGAGCGCCTCTGGTCGAGCATCCCGGTGTCGATCTGATCAGTTTTACGGGATCGACCGAGGTGGGGAGGAAAATCGCCGAGACATGCGGCAGGACCGGGAAGCGGGTCGCGCTTGAAATGGGAGGGAAGAACGCCCAGATCGTGATGGATGACGCCGACCTCGACCTTGCCCTGGAGGGGGTCCTCTGGGGCGCCTTCGGCACGACGGGCCAGAGGTGCACCGCGACCTCCCGCCTGATCGTCCACGAGGCGGTCCATGAGAAATTCCTCGGGATGCTGATCGGAAAAGCCGGGAAGCTCCGGGTCGGGGACGGATCGAACGGAAACGCCGATGTGGGCCCGCTGATCAACGAGCAGCAACTCCGCACGGTCGAGAAGTATGTCGGGATCGGAACATCGGAGGGAGCGGAACTGCGGCTGGGCGGCTCGAGGGAGAGCTCGGGCGGCTGCGAAGAAGGCTGGTTCTTCAAGCCGACCATCCTCTCGGGCGTGATGCCCGCGATGCGCGTGGCGAGGGAAGAGATCTTCGGGCCCGTCCTGTCGATCCTGAAGGTGAAATCGCTCGAAGAAGCGATCCGTCTCTCGAACGACATCGACTACGGCCTCTCGTCGTCCATCTACACGCAGAACATCAACAACGCCTACCGCGCGATCCGCGACCTTCGCGCCGGAATCACCTATGTCAATGCTCCCACGATCGGGGCGGAAGCTCACATGCCGTTTGGCGGCGTCAAGGGGACGGGAAACGGACACCGCGAGGGGGGATGGACCGCGTTCGACATCTTTACGGAGTGGAAGGCGGTGTACGTCGACTATAGCGGCAAGCTCCAGCGCGCCCAGATCGACGATGTATGAACGCGGCCTGAAGGTCGCGGCTACCGAGGCCCCGACACCATCGCTATCTCGCTCCCACGGTCTCCGTGGGAGCGTCGTATTTGGGACGCTCCGCGTCCCAGCCTGGATGCGGCGCAGAGCGCCGCAATATGCGTTCCCACGCAGAGCGTGGGAACGAGAATGCCATGTAAACCGCCGCCAAAAACCCGAATTCTGTTATTTCCTGAGCAGTTTGACCGCTCTGTGCCCCAGGGCATTGACCTAAATCGAAAAATTCGGTATATTGCGGCATGAAGAACTTCCGGAGCGACATATTCCCCAGGGCGACGCATTTCTGCTCACCCATCCCCGGAAGACCCTACATCCTATCCCTCTACGAGCACCAGGAATTCTTCTGAGAGCCGGAGAGCCGTAGTTTTCTTACGCTCTTTTTTCTCAGAACTTTAACCTGAAAGGTGCTCTATGATCCAGAAAACCTCCACCAGAAGCGTTACGCCGGCGGCGAGCGCTGGTTTTGCTCCGGCGCGCAGCCTCGAAGCGCAGTTCGTCCATGTCGATCCCTTGGACGTCCGGGAGACCATCGCCCGGCACATGCTCGTCGACGCGCTCGACCTCGTGGTCGACATCGAACAGAGCCAGGGCGCGTACATTTATGATTCCACCCGCCGGGGGCGGTACCTCGATTTTTTTACCTTCGTCGCGTCCGTGCCGATCGGCCTCAACCACCCGAAGATGCAAACCCCGGAATTCCGGGAGAAGCTCGCCGCCGTCGCGTTGAACAAACCGACCTGTTCCGACGTCATGACGGTCGAAATGGCGGAGTTCGTTGAGACGTTCTCGCGCATCGCCATGCCGGAGGGATTGCCCCACCTCTTCCTCATCGAAGGAGGGGCGCTCGCGGTCGAGAACGCGCTGAAGGCCGCCTTCGACTGGAAGATCCGGAAGAATTTCCTGAAGGGCTACAAGGAAGAGCGGGGCACCCAGGTGCTCCACTTCCAGAGGGCGTTCCACGGCCGGTCGGGTTACACGCTCTCCCTCACGAACACCGATCCCGTGAAGACCGATTACTTTCCGAAATTCAAGTGGCCGCGCGTGCTGAACCCCGCCGTCCGGTTCCCCCTCAACGAGGAAAACCTGAAGGCGGTCATGGCGGCGGAAGCGCAGGCCCTCGGTCAGATCAAGGACGCCATACTCAATCATAAAGACGATATCGCGGCGATCATCATCGAGCCGATCCAGGGCGAAGGAGGCGACAATCATTTCCGGAAGGAGTTTCTCGCCGGGCTCCGGGCCGTCGCCGATGAAAACGACATCATGCTCATCTTCGACGAAGTCCAGACAGGGGTCGGCTTAACGGGAAGGATGTGGGCTTCGGAGCACTTCGTCCAGCCGGACATGATCGTGTTCGGGAAGAAGGTCCAGGTCTGCGGCTTCATGTGCGGCAACAGGATCGACGAAGTCCCGGAAAACGTCTTCGCGGTTGCGAGCCGCCTGAACTCCACCTGGGGCGGAAACCTGACCGACATGGTCCGCTCGCAGAGGTATCTCGAGATCATCCAGGAGGATCGTCTGGTAGAGCACGCCGATGTCGCCGGGTCATACCTCCAGGACCGGCTCCGGGAGCTTCAGTCGGAGTTTCCGTCGCTCCTGAGCAACGCGAGGGGACGAGGGCTCTTCTGCGCGATCGACGTCCGGACCGCCGGGGATCGCGCGGCGCTCAGGAACAAGGCGTTCGAAAAAGGGTTGATCATACTCGGAAGCGGGGAGAGGTCGATGCGTTTCCGCCCGCCCCTTACGATTCAATTCCACGAGCTCGACGAGGGGATTGAAATCCTCAGGAAGTCGTTGCACGAGATGAAATGATGCAGAGGAAACGGTATCCGCGACCTTTCGGTCGCGGACCGCAGCCTGAAGGCTGCGGCTACCAAAGCGGCTACCAAAGCGATGACGGCAGAGGCCTCGGTAGCCGCGACCTTTAGGTCGCGGGTTGTTGCTTGCGACGCGGCAGTTCGGAGGATCAATTAAGAGAAAGCCGGCCCGTCATTGTATGGCGGATCGGCTTTGTATTTTTTGGTAGGCGCGACCTTTAGGTCGCGTTACGGTGAACGCAGCCTGAAGGCTGCGGCTACCGACGCCGAGGCGGCGGTGGTTATCGGATCAGCAACATTTTCTTCACCGCCACAAATCCCCCCGCCCGCAAACGGTAGGTATAGACTCCGCTCGGGAACGCGGAGGCGTCCCAATCGACCCGGTAGGAACCCCTCTCCCGGACCTCGTCGACGAGCGTCTGGATTTCTCTCCCGAGCAGGTCGTAGATTTTGAGCGTGACCGGTGAAGATTGGCCGACGTCGAATGAAACCGTCGTCACCGGATTGAACGGATTCGGATAATTCTGGCCGAGTGAAAAGCGTACGGGCAGCTCCGCCTTCGCGGCCGCGCCGAGCCGGAGCCCCACTCTTGAAGGAGGATCCCCGATGCCGATCGATCCGGACCCCCTCATGGGGATCTCCCGTTGATCGACGACCAGGGTCGCGCCAACCGGCTGGTTGTTCAGGTCCCAATCGATCCGGAGGGGATAGGATGCGGAAGAAATCAATATGACAAACTCCCTCGCATAACCGCTCCCGCAACTCGCGAGCTGGCTCCCCGTGGCATAGCGGACGTCGTAGGCGCCATCCGGCGGCACCGGCGGGAGATCGAAGAACCTCGCCTCCGGATCTGACGGCTCTCCGCAATCGACATAGAGGATGCCGGCCCGGCCCTTCGCATCCGTGAACGTGACAATCCCCTTCCGCGGGATGGATGCGGAGGCGGTGTGAATCCCCGTGGCGTCCCGGGAGGCAACCCCGGCCGCGGGTCCTGCGGCAAGGATGAGCTGGCCGCTGGCCTTCGTCCTCACCCAGTACCCGTGGTGCGGAACGAGAGAGTCTGCGATCTGATATCCGAGGCCGCCGTACGAAAAGTAATTCGACGTGACGATCCCGGGAGGATTTTGCCCGATCCCGCTCACCGGCACGGAGTTCGTAAGCGCTCCGACGATATTCCAGCCCGATGCCAGGCCGATCGTGTCTGCCGTTACGGGGGCGCCGTCGATGAAGATATTCTGAATCGTCGGGAATTTCAGCCAGTAACCGGGCCCGGTCGCAAGCGTATCGATCCTCTGGTAGGCCCCCGCATAGGCGAAGGCGTTGGAGATCGCGGAAGGATAGACGGAACGCTTCAGGCGATCCGCGGCCTGACGGGGAAGCGAGAGGAGGTTCCAGCCGTCGAGGACGCCGTAAATCTTGTCGGCGGAAAAATGGTTCCCGAACAGGAAACCCGAGGTATCGAGCCCGCTCCTCAGGGCAACGGCATAGGGAGCGTTCGCCAGGGGGAGAGTCTGAGCCCATCCCACCTCGACCGTCTCGCTCACCGAGTAGGTCCCCGGGGGGAGGCCGGTGAACGTATAATTGCCTGCGCTGTCCGTGGACGCGCTGCGGGAGACCGGACCTGAAAGGTGCATCACCCAGGCCTGAATCCCCGCCTCGCCGCTGTCCTTCACGGCGTTAATATTCAGGTCGTTGAACTTCAATCCGCCGATACTCCCGAACCTGTAATTTCCGAAGTCCTTTCCCGTAAGATTGGATCCCCCGGAAAGCGAGACCGTGTACGAACCGGCGGCAGGTTGTGTCCGGTGCCACCCGGCCTGAAGCGCTTCGCTCACCGTGTAGGAGCCGGGGGCGAGGTTGGAAAACGAGTAGTTTCCTGCAGAGTCTGTAAGAACCGAATCGTTGGCTCCTCCTGAGATTTTCACCCTCCAGTTCGGAAGTCCCTGTTCGGCGCCCCCCTTCGCGCTGTCGCCGTTGAGATCCTCGTACACCGTCCCCGAGACGGAGGCGGGCTGCAGGAAGTTTCCGAAGTCGAACCCCGAAGTGTCGCTCCCCGGATTGAGATTAATCGTGTAGAGGTTGGGGGAAACGGGAAAGGTCTGAGTCCATCCGGCTTGGGCGACTTCCGTCACCGTATAAATGCCCGGGTCAAGGCCCTGAAATGTGTAGATTCCCGCGGGGTCGGTCGTGGTGGTGACCGTGTTCGGGGGAGAAGCGAATGTTATGCTGATCGTCCATCCGGCGAGGCCGGTGTCCGGGAGCTCTTTCACTCCGTTGCCGTTGATGTCCTGAAATTTCATCCCCGAGATCGATCCGACGACCTGGAGGGCGAGAGGCGTTTCCCAGAGTCCGCGCCCGTATGTCGCGGCGCGCAGTTTTTGGGCCGATTGCTGTATCTCGAGTTCATTCACGATCACGTCGGGAAGGCCCGAAGAGAAGGGGTTCCAGGATGAGCCGCCGTTCTCGGAATAGTAGACGCCGGCATCCGTCCCCGCGTAGAGCTGGGAGGGGACCGCTGAGTTGATCGTGATGCAGTTGACCGGAATTGCGGGGAGGCCCGTCGAGCGATTCGTCCAGCTCGATCCGGAATTGGTCGTTCTGTAAACCTTCTGGTTTCCGTATCCGGAGAACGTCGCATAGGCGATCGCAGCGTTTGAGGGATCGGCGGCGAGGTAGGTCACCGCCGCGCTCGCCGTGGGCAGGCCGGAGGTGATCTCGCTCCAGACCGTCCCGCCGTTGCCGGAGACCCACACATGCGATCCCGTCGCGGCATAGAGAGTATTCGTGTCCGACACGCCGATCGTGAGCGACACCAGCGGCGTGCCGCCGAGGGAGCTCTTCAGCGTGGTCCAGGAGGAGCCGCGGTTGGTCGTCTTGTAGACCCCGTCTTCGGCCACATAGAGCGACTTCGGATTCAGGGGATTGATGACGAAGGGCGTCACCCAGCCGCCGGTGTCGGGAATTCCGCCGGCGATCGATGTGAACGAGCTGCCTCCGTTCATCGACTTATAGATGTCCCCGTAATAATATTCGCCATAACCGATATTCTCGTTCGAGTAATCGACGATCGCCTCCATTCCGTCCCCGCCCAGCACCTGCGTCCATGCACCGGTGAGATAGCGGTCGGTTCCGTTATCCTGCGCGCCGGCCAGTATGCGGTTGGGGTTCGTCGCGGACCCGCCCAGCCGGTAGAACTGCGTCGCGGCGATCCCCGCGCTGCGGTCCGTCCAGCTCGCCCCCGAATTCGTGGAGAGAAAGATTCCCCCGTCGTTTCCCGCGAAGAGGGTCGATGGGACGCCTGGAAGAAACGCGAAGGCGTGCTGGTCGGCATGGATGTACGGGCGCGGGGTTCCGGTGTACCAGTTCGTCAGCCAGGTCCAGCTTGTTCCGCCCGAAGTCGATCTCCAGAGGTTGATGCCGCCGACGTACACCGTCGAGGGGTTGTCGGGCGCGACCTGTAGAACAAGGTCGTAAAACCCCTGGCCGTCGTTGGGACCGGATGTATCCCATGACAGAATCTGGGGGGAGTTGGATTGCAGCGACCAGTTCGCGCCCGAATTCGTCGATGCGTAAAGCCCGTAGAATCCGGAATTCGCATTGACGTAGAGGGCATAGAGGGTCGAGCTCTGGGAAGGCGCGAGCGCGACTGCAACGCGGTAGAAGCCGCTTGTCGGCAAACCGCTGGTCAATTGCGTGAAGGAGGCGCCGGTGTTGGTGGACTTGTAGATGCCGTATGAGTATCTCGCCGCGTACCAGACGGCCGGATCGGAAGGGTCTACCTCAAGGTCCTTGAAATTGCCCGAGGCCACGATCGACCAGTTGCTCCCCGCGTCCGAGGTGCGAAAAATTCCCTGACGGCCCGCAGCAAGGAGGATGTTCGGATCGGCGGGATCGGCGATGATGGAATAGATGCTGTATCCCATCGATGTCGTCCAGCTCAGACCGGTCGCGTTCCAGGATGCGCCGCCGTCCGTCGATTTCAGGACTCCCATGCTGTAGGTGTCGAGCCCGTCCGCGTCCCCCGTGGCGACGTACATGGTGCCGGAGTTGGTCGGATCGAAGGCGATCGAAGAAATGCCGAGCGTCCCGAACTGGTCGGTGCCCGTGGACCAGGAAGAGCCGGAGTTCGTCGACTTCCATAACCCTCCCGATGCCGTTCCGGCCCAGATTGTGGCCGGGTTCGAGGGGTCGAACGCGATGACGTTCACCCTTCCCTCGCCCCCGCCGTTCGAAGGAATCACGGCAGGCCCGAGCTGAGTCCAGTTGCCCGCCTGCGGGGCCTGAACGGAGAGGCCCGCCCGGTATCGCTTCATCGTCTTTTGAAGGATGCCCGGAGAGGGCAATTCTCCCGTCGGATAGACCCGGGGTTCCATGAACCACTCCCAGCGCTTGAACGGGATCCATGGTTTTCGTTCCTCGGGTCCGCGGATGTCGAAGTGACCCGCCGACCAGTACTTGTTGAACGCCTCGCGTATCTTGTAAAAATTAGTTTCGTTCTCCGCGATATTCGCTCTCCACGGCTGGGCGGCGGGGGGGGAAAGGAGGAGGAGATGGAGTCCGGCCATGAACCGGAAAAACCGGTAGAGGTCCCTCATCTCATCAGGACGGTTTTCTTCGTGGAGGTGAAGAGCTGTTTACCGCCGGAGCTCACCGTCAACTTGACGAGGTAGATGCCGCCCGCCAGATCGACTCCCTCCGTTGACCGTCCATCCCATTCCGCCGTGTAGGTTCCCGCCCGCTCGGCCCGGTCGAGGAGGAGGCGCACCCGTTGACCGATCAGATTGAAAATCTCGAGCGTCACATTTCCGTCGGCCGGAAGCTGGTACGCGATGAAGGTTGTCGGGTTGAACGGGTTTGGGTAATTCTGGCTCAGTCCGTATTCCTTCGGAAGGGCGCGCGAATTTCCCCCACCCGAGCTTGTGAGCCGGAGAACCTTTGCCTCGGAATTGCTCACCGTGAGGTGTCCGCCGGGCAAAAGATCCACCCTCCGGCGGGATCCACCCTCCGACAGCCCATACCCGCCTTCACCGGCGGCGAGGTGCCACGAGATCTCGAGCGGATACGCGTTGCTCCTGATCTCGATCAGCGTCCCGGCCTGTGGGTCATTCGCGCGCGGTATCCACGCCAGGGTCCCGTCGGAAAATCTCGCGTCGAACGCTTCCTCCGGAGGGATGGGGGGGAGCTCGAACGATCCGCGGTGATCGCTCAGGACCCGGGCAAATCCAAAATAAAGCGCCTGGATGCGTCCCCTGGAATCTTTCAACGTGATGCTGCTCGCTTCCTCCCCGAGGTCGTGCTTCAGCGAGCCGATGTCATGCGCGCCGGCCGCGCCGGCAAATGCAACGGGGGCGGAGTTGAGATAGATTTTGCCCGTCCCGTTCGCCTTCACGAAATATCCTTCGTGCGGACGGAGCGTATCGTCGAGAAAGTAACTCCCCCGATAGGAAAAGAAGGGGGAGGTAAGAAGACCTCCTGGAGCCTCCAGAACCGACGCGGCCGCGATGGGATCCGAGAGTGAGCCGATCAGATTCCACCCGGGGCTGATGGCGACCGAGTCCGAGGTTCTCGCATGCCCCGGAATCGGAACATAACCGGGCCCCGAAAACTTCAGCCAGTAGCCGATGCCGTTCGGAATCGGGTCTGCCACCCAATACCCGTCCGTCGGCGAGTAGGCAAAAGCCCTCGAAATCGCCGTCGGGTAGATCGCCATCTTGGAATGATCGGATACGTCGGTCGGAAGCGAGAGGAGGTTCCAACTGCCGTCCACGGGGTAGCCGTTGGGCGGAGCATAATAGTTTCCAAAATCGAGCATGGAAGTGTCGAGCCCGCTTCGCGTCGTGACGCTGTACGAGCCGTTTCCCCCGGGAAGCGTCTGGAACCAGTCCGTCTTCAGGCTCTCCTGAACCGCGAAGGTCCCCGGCCCCAGTCCCGTGAGAATGTAATTCCCGGAGGAGTCGGTGGTCGCCCGGTGCGGCTCGGGGCCGCTCGCCTTGATCACCCACCCCGCAAGGACGGCCTCTCCGCTGTCGCGCGATCCGTTCTTGTTGACGTCGTTGAATTTTGTCCCGCGGACGATTCCTCCGTGAAAGAGTCCGAAATCTCTCCCGGTGATGGAGTTGTTGACGCTGTCGAGCGTGACGTTGTAGACTCCGGAGGGTGGAAGCATCCCGATCCAGCCCGCCGGCCTCGGTTCGGTGACGGTATAGGGGCCGGAGGGAAGGTCTTCGAAGATATACGCACCGGTGCCGTCGGTGAGAGTGGACTCGACCACCGTGCAGGTCAGCTTGACCTTGAACCCGGCGAGCCCCGGCTCACCGGCATCCCTGAACCCGCTCCCGTTCAAATCTTCGAACACGGATCCGGCGATGCTCCCCTGGTTGAGCCCGCTTGTGAAATTGATCGCCGCGGCCGCGTCGAGCGTACCCCAGCCCACGAGGTTGTTGGGGGAACAGACGTTGCTGGCTGTCTGGCGCATCGCATCGCGGACTTCCATCGGCGTCAGGAGGGGATCGGCGCAGAGGATCAGCGCTGCCACTCCGGCGGTAAGCGGGCAGGCGAACGAGGTTCCGCTCACACTCACATAACCGACGGTATCGGTCGCGCTTGCCGCCTTGACGCCGGAGCCCATCGCCATGACGTCTGGCTTAATCCGGGGGGGGATGTCGGTGGTCGGGCCGACGGAGCTGAAGGAGGCCCTTGCTCCCGTGGAAGTGAGAGCGCCCGCGGCGATCACGCTATCCCCGTCCGCGGGGGTGACCAGCGTGTTTTGCGTCGCATTGAAGCCTGAATTTCCTGCAGAATTCACGACGACGATCCCAAGGCCGACCGCCCGGTCCGCCGCATTGGTGATCAAGGCCGTATGGCCGTTCATATCCTGCCAGGTGAGGTTCGTGTAGGGAGCGTCGAACGTCGTGTAGCCGAGCGAGGTGCTCGTGACGTCCACCCCGATACTGTCGGCCCACTGGATCGCGGCAGCCCAGTTATCCTCCTCGATCGGCGTTTCGCTCGAATCATTTTCGGTTCTCGCCAGAATGAAATCCGCCTTGAATGCCGGACCGATCAGGTTGCCCGGCCTGAACCCGCCGATCGTCGAAAGGGTCCAGACTCCGTGCGATCCGAAGCTGGTGGCCGGGTTATTGGGCACGACGGAGACCTTGTGGTCGACAAAATCGTATGTCGCGATGATATGGATCGAATCGAAGGCCTGGTGCGCCAGGTTGCGGAAGCCGTTATCGAAGACGCCGATGACGACACCCTGCCCGAAGAATCCCATATCATGGGCGGCGGGGATGTTGCTCAGGTTGACTTGAGTGAACGAAGTGCCGTAATCGAACGTGGTTGTTCCCGCGGGGGCGCGTGTCGAGGGGGAGTCCTTGAGGGGTTCCGGCTGCTCATCCCCCGGCCGGGTGCGCCATCTGCCGAGGAGCTCGACTTCCGCGACAAACGGAAGTTTCCGCACTTCGTCGATCTGCGCTTTCGTGGCCATGGCGCTCACGCCGTTAAACCACTTGAGCTGATGGCGGATCGCTGCGACTCTCGCGGTGACCGCGCGGACGTATTGCTGCTCGAGCGGAAGATCCTGCACGTCCACGACATGGGCGGCGTCGCGCACCTTGAGCCTTCTTCTGATCGAGCGCTCCGAAAGAAGCGACTGCGGACCCCGGAAATTCTCCAGCTTCATGTTCCCCTTGTCCCTGAACGTGATCAGGACGAGAGTCTGCTCGGAGCCGGGCAAGGAGGGATATCGTTTGGCGAGGAGGTTCCCGAGTGGAGCCTGTGCTGCGGCGGCCGAAACACCGAACAGAATGCAGAACAGTAGAGATTTCATTGATGCCCCGAATAATGAGAGATGCCTGATCGCGACGTCCCTCCCATAAAAACTTACCAATCTTTACTCCTAAAGTCAAGGGTTTACCGCTCCCCGGGGGGAGGATAATTTGAATTGGTCGCCTGTTTTCACTATCTTTTCAAATGGACACATCGGGTATCGGCGCTCCGGATTTGAAGCTTCCTCCCCGAATCGTGCGGGAAATGCTGGTTCAGTTCATCCGCGACGAGGTCCGGAATGCGGGGTTTTCAAGGGGAATTGTGGGCCTCTCGGGAGGGGTCGATTCGGCTCTTGTCACGCTCCTTGCGGCGGAGGCGCTGGGGAAAGATAACGTGACGGCGCTTCTCCTTCCCTACAGGACAAGCAGTCCGGCGAGCGCGGCGGACGCCGCAAGGGTGGCCCTGCAGGCGGGCGTCCGGACTGAAACCGTCGATATCACCCCCATGGTCGAGCCCTTCTTTCACTCGGGCAACGGGATGGACAACGTGCGAAAAGGAAACGTAATGGCGCGCCAACGGATGATCGTCCTCTACGACCGCTCCGCCCGGGAATCCGCTCTCGTCATCGGAACCAGCAACAAGTCCGAAATCCTGCTCGGCTACGGCACCCAGTTCGGTGACACCGCCTGCGCGCTGAATCCGATCGGCGATCTGTACAAGACCCAGGTATGGCAGCTCGCCGAAGAGGCGGGGGTTCCGGCGGATATCATCGGGAAGAAGCCCACCGCCGACCTCTGGGAAGGCCAGACCGACGAAACCGAGCTCGGGTTTTCGTACAAGCTGGCCGACCGCCTCCTCTACTGCATGGTGGACGAACGGCGGACCGACCCCGAATTGATCGAGCTCGGGTTCGAGAAGAACTTCATTCTAAAGGTCCGGGAGCTCGTCCGCAGGAACCAGTTCAAGCGGAGGCCCCCGGTCATCGCAAAAATCTCCCACCGCACCGTCAACGTCGATTTCCGCTATTCCCGCGATTGGGGGACCTGAACATCCCCCGGACATGAACCCGCCGGTTCAGAAGGGCACCCTCTACATCGTCAGCACCCCGATCGGGAACCTCGAGGATATCTCGATCCGTGCGGTGCGCACCCTCTCGGAAGTGGACCTGATCGCTGCGGAAGACACGCGCACCACGAGAATCCTCCTCGACCATTACGGAATCCGAAAACCTCTCATCAGTTACTACAGTTATAACGAAGCCCGCCGCGCTCCGGAGCTTCTTTCCAAACTCCGGTCCGGGTCGTCGATCGCGCTCGTCTCCGATGCGGGCACGCCCGGGATCTCCGATCCCGCCTTCAGAGTAGTCTCCTCCGCGCTCGAGGCCGGGATCCCGGTGAAAACCGTGCCGGGGGCGTCTGCCCTGCTGCCCGCTCTCATCGTCAGCGGGCTTCCGTCTCCGCGGTTCGCCTTCGAGGGTTTTCTTCCGGTGAAAAAAGGGAGAAAGACCAGGCTCGGACTCCTCCGCGAAGAGGAGGGCACGATCATCCTCTACGAATCCCCCCACCGGCTTTTGAAAACGCTCCGGGAACTCCGGGAGACGCTGGGGGAGCGCGAAATCTCGGTCGCCCGCGAGCTGACCAAGAAATTCGAGGAGGTCGTCCGGGGCAGCGCCGGCGAGGTCCTGGAACACTTCCTCCATCATACGGTCCGCGGCGAGTTCGTGATCGTCGTTGCCGGAGCCCCAGCGAAACCCGGTCCCGGGAGGAATCCCGCCCCCTGACCGGGTTCCGGTTCCACCCTTCGGAACGGGCCAGGCACGCCTTTCCCCCTGCCCGGCGGGAACCCGAAAACTTGATTTCTTTGTTAGAAATGTGTATATTTACCCCGCTACGTCGGTGGAGTGCCATTCTGTTGTTGCGAGGTCTCTCACATCAATGTAAATCCATAAACACCTGATACCTTATTTTAAGGAGATAGAGCAATGAACATCAAGCCATTAGGAGATCGCGTCGTTGTCAAACCCGCCCCTGCGGAAGAGAAGACAAAGGGCGGCATCATTCTTCCCGATACGGCAAAGGAAAAGCCTGTCGTGGGCGAAATCATCGCGATCGGGCCGGGCAGGCGGGCGGATGACGGAAAAGTCGTTCCTGTCGACCTGAAAGTCGGAGACAAGGTTCTGTACGGCAAGTATTCCGGCACCGAAGTCACCCTCAACGACAAGGAATACCTGATCATGAGGGAAGCCGACATTTTCGGCATCGTGTAATCACACCCATCAGAAAACAATAATTCTAAAAAACTAAAGAAAGAAGGGAAGCGCTATGAGTGCGAAGATCATTACATACAGTTCCGATGCCCGGGCTGCGTTAAAACGGGGTGTCGATAAGCTCGCCGATGCGGTGAAGGCGACGCTCGGCCCGAAGGGCCGCAATGTCGTTATCGACAAGAAATTCGGAGCCCCGACGATTACGAAGGACGGCGTCACGGTCGCGAAGGAAATCGAGCTCGAGGATGCGATCGAAAACATGGGCGCCCAGATGGTCAGAGAAGTCGCAAGCAAGACCTCCGACGTCGCGGGAGACGGGACCACCACCGCGACGGTGCTGGCCCAGGCGATTGTCCGCGAGGGAATGAAGAACGTCACGGCCGGCGCGAATCCGATGGACCTGAAGCGCGGAATCGATCTGGCGGTCCAGAAGGTCGTCGAAGAGCTGAAGAAGATCAGCAAGACGGTGGGCGATGACAAGGAGAAGATCGCGCAGGTCGGCGCCATCTCCGCGAACAACGACCGTACGATCGGCGAACTCATCGCAAACGCGATGGAGAAGGTCGGCAAGGACGGCGTGATCACCGTTGAAGAGGCCAAGGGCACCGAAACGAACGTCGAGTGGGTCGAGGGAATGCAGTTCGACCGCGGTTATCTTTCGCCCTACTTCGTCACGGACGCCGACACGATGGAGGCGTCGCTCGAAGACCCCTACATCCTGATCCACGACAAGAAGATCAGCGCCATGAAGGACCTGCTGCCGATTCTTGAAAAGATCGCCCAGGCGGGCCGCTCGATCCTGATCATCGCCGAGGACATCGAGGGCGAGGCGCTTGCGACGATCGTCGTCAACAAGCTCCGCGGAACCCTCCGGGTCGTGGCTGTGAAAGCGCCGGGATTCGGCGACCGCCGGAAAGCGATGCTGGAAGATATCGCGATCCTCACGGGCGGCACGGTGATCTCGGAAGAAAAGGGATTCAAGCTCGAAAACACGCAGCTCTCTTCCATGGGCACCTCAAAGAAGATCACGGTCGATAAGGACAACACGACCATCGTCGAGGGCGCCGGGAAGAAAGACGACATCAAGAAGCGCATCAACGAGATCAAGGCGCAAGTCGACAAGACGACCTCCGACTACGACAAGGAAAAACTGCAGGAGCGGCTCGCGAAGCTCTCCGGCGGCGTGGCGGTCCTGAAGGTGGGCGCCTCGACCGAAGTGGAGATGAAGGAGAAGAAGGCGCGCGTTGAAGACGCGCTCCATGCGACCCGCGCAGCCGTCGAGGAAGGAATCGTTCCGGGCGGCGGTGTCGCGTACCTCCGGATTCAGGACAAGCTGCTCACGCTGAAGGGCGACAACGAGGACCAGAAGATCGGTATCGAGATCATCCGGAAAGCCCTCGAGGAGCCGATCCGGATCATCGTGACGAACGCCGGCCTCGAAGGGGCGGTCATCATGAACAAGGTCAAGGAGGGCAAGGACGACTACGGATTCAATGCCCAGACCGAGAAGTACGAAAACCTGATCGCGACCGGTGTGATCGATCCGACGAAGGTCTCCCGCATCGCGCTCGAGAATGCCGCGAGCGTCGCGGCGCTGCTTCTGACCACCGAAGCGACGATCGTCGAGAAGCCCGAGAAGGAAAAGGCTCCGATGATGCCTCCTCACGGCGGCGGCGGAATGGGAGACATGTACTAAGCTCCTCGAAGAGCCCGCTCTTCGAACAGTACCGAAACCCCCGGCCTCAACCGATGCCGGGGGTTTTTTATTGATTTTACGCCGGGCCGTGCGTATATTGACCGGACCCGACAACCACGATCAACCCGCATGACACCGATGCCTGCTCCGCAAGAAAGCGTCACACCTGCCGCGGCAGAAAAGATCCGCGCCATCCAATCAGCTCTCCGCGAGCAGAAGATCGACGGCTGGCTGTTTTATGATTTCTGGAAACGGAACGAGTTCGCCCAGCGGATTCTCGGGATTCCGGCGCACATCCTGACGACCCGGAGGTTCTTCTACCTGATTCCGGCAAACGGCGAACCGAAGAAGCTCGTCCACAGCATCGAGCGCTGGAACCTGGACCACCTGCCGGGGGAGAAGGTGATTTTCCTGAGCTGGCAATCCCTGGAGGAAGGCCTGAAGAAGATTCTTTCGGGCCTGAAAACGGTGGCGATGGAGTACTCTCCCGGAAACGCGATTCCCTACATCTCGAAAGTCGACGCCGGCACCGTCGAAATGGTCAGGAAAACGGGTGTGGAAGTGGTGTCATCGATGAATCTCACCCAGTACTTCGAATCGAGGTGGTCTGAAGAGGCCTATTACGACACGCTCGACACGGCGGCGTCGATGCACTCGATCGCGTTGAAAGCGTTCATGTTCATCGCGGATACGGTCAAGAGGGGGGAACGCCTGACGGAGTACGACGTCCAGCAGTTCATGCTCGGACGGTTCCGCGAGAGCGGCCTCGTCAGCACGGAGGCCCCGAACTGTTCCGTGAACGCGAACAGCGGAAATCCCCATTACGAGCCGACCCGCGAACTCCACTCCGAGATCCGCGAGGGGGATTTCGTCCTCCTCGACCTGTGGGCCAAGAAGAACAAGCCGGGCGCCACCTACAACGACATCTGCTGGGTCGGATACCTTGGGCGTACCGTGCCCGAGAAGTATGCTTCGATTTTCAAGATCGTGAAGGAGGCCCGGGACGCGGCGGTGGACTTTTTGAAGCGGTCGTTCGCCGAGGGGAAGCAGGTGAGGGGGTGCGACGTCGACGACGTGGCGCGGGGGGTCATCGTCCGGGCCGGACACGGCGACCGGTTCATTCACCGGACCGGACACTCGATCACGGAGGACCTGCACGGGAGCGGAGCGAACCTGGACAACCTTGAAACGAGGGACGAGAGGGTCATTATTCCCGGAACCGCCTTCTCCGTCGAGCCCGGAATCTATTTCCTGGACGAGTTCGGCATCCGGAGCGAGATCAATGTCTATATTTCAAACGGGCGCGAAGTGATCGTGCCGGGGGAGCCGCGCCAGCAGGAGGTCCTGGCCCTCCTCAAGTAGGCCTCCCGTCAGGCGTGCATCAGCTCGCCCTGCTTTTCCAGAAGCGTCCGGGAAAGATCGTCGAACGATTTCTCGAACGCCGCGACGCCCTCATCTTCGAGCCTCTGCATCACCCATCCGAGGTCGATTCCCGCCGCGGAGAGACCCCGCAACGAAGCCGCCGCGTCGTCGAGCCCCTGCTCGATCGTCAGGGCGGGTTTCAAATGGTCGAGGATCGCTTCGTAGGTCTTCGGGGGAACGGTGTTGACGGTATCCGGACCGACGAGATCCTCCACGTACTTCAGGTCCCCGTAGGCCGGGTTCTTCGTCCCGGTGCTTCCCCAGAGGGGCCGTTGAACGCGGGCGCCGTTGCGCCTGAGCGTCTCGAAAGCCCCGCCCCGGAATATCTCCTTGAACGCCTGATAGACAAACTTCGAGTTGGCGACGGCGGTCTTGCCGAGCAGAGCGCGCAACCCGGCGACATCGTTCGCGTTCCCCGGCGCCGCGATCTTCTTCGCGAGCAGGTCGTCCACGAGCGTGTCGACGCGGCTGACGAACACGCTGGCGACGGAGACGACGTTCGCGATGCTCCCGCCCCCTGCGACCCGCCGCTCCAGGCCCTTGAGATAGGCCTCCGCCACTTCACGGTACCGCCCCTCCGAGAAAATCAGCGTGACGTTGATGTTGATCCCCTCGGAAGTCGCCTGCTCGATCGCCGGCAGCCCTTCCTTCGTCGCGGGGATTTTCACCATCAGGTTGGCGCGCGCGATCCTGGTCCAGAAGAAGCGGACCTCCTCGATGGTCGCACCCGTGGAGTGCGCGGAGTGGGGGTTGACCTCCACGCTGACGTAACCGTCCCGGCCCCCGGTCCGCGCGAAGACGGGCTTCAGCACGTCCGCCGCCATCTGGATATCCCTGATCATCAATTCCTGCTCGATTTCCACCGGCCCGATTCCCGGATTTTTTTCGACGAGCTCACGGATTTGATCGTCGTAGTCGTGCCCGCCGGAGATCGCCTTGTCGAAGATCGTGGGATTCGAGGTGACTCCCTGCAGCCCCTCCCCGACAAGTTTCGAGAGCGTTCCTCCGGTGATGATGCTGCGGCTGATGTTGTCGAACCAGATGCTCTGCCCGAGCCGGTCGAGCTGCTGAAGTGCGTTCATGTCGTTTGCTCCGGTGAGATTCTCTTTTGAAATACGTTTTCCCCTGATGAAACATACGGATATTATCAGACATTTTCACTTATTTTTTGTTAAATTCACCTCGTGCGGGGCTCGACGGTCCGGGGAAAATCCTGTCATCCTGAGCGAAGCGAAGGATCTTGCTAGTCGATG
Source organism: Bacteroidota bacterium (assembly GCA_036522515.1). Classification (NCBI taxonomy): domain Bacteria; kingdom Pseudomonadati; phylum Bacteroidota; species Bacteroidota bacterium. The sequence continues at coordinate 38,486 of DATDFQ010000015.1, read as the reverse complement.
TGGAAGATCCTTCGTTCGCTGCGCTCTCTCAGGATGACAGACGAGGTGTGAATCTGCCGTCGATGTTAGGATGGTAAGCACCGAAAATCTCTGGCAATGCTCACTTTCTGAGGTGTTCATGAAACAGATGATCCCCATCCTTTTCTCACTCGTCCTGGCAGGTTGTTCCGGGAACGGCGGCACGGAGATCTCCTCCTCCGGGACGATCGAGGGGACCGACGTCAACATCGGAACGGAGGTCGCCGGGAGGGTCAGAGAGGTGCGGGTCGAAGAAGGCTCGCGCGTGTCCGCCGGCGATACGCTTGTCGTCCTCGACGATACCGAATACCGGATCCAGCTCCGCCAGGCCGCTGCAAACCTGGCCTCCTTCGAGGCAGCCTACCGGCTTGCCGAAGCAGGTTCGCGGAAGGAGGATATCGTTCAGTCGGAGGAGGCGTTTAAAGTCGCCGAGGCGGACTTTAAACGGATGAAGACGCTTCTCGACTCCCAGTCGGTCACCCGGAAGCAGTACGACGAGTCCTACGCGCGCTACACCGCGGCCCAGCAGACGTACGAGAAGCTCCGGCACGGGTCACGCCCCGAGGAGATCGAAGGGGCGCGCGAGAAACGCGATCTGGCCGCGGCGCAGGCGGACCTCTGGAAGAAACGGATCCGGGATTGCTCCGTCGTGGCCCCGGCGGGGGGGACCGTCTCGCTCCGGTCCGTCGAGCCGGGAGAGCTCGTGACCGTCGGCATGAATGTCCTTCGCATCACCTATCTCGACAAGGTGAAGCTCACCATCTACGTCAACGAGCAGGACCTTGGCAGGGTCCGGCTCGGACAGAAAGCCGCCGTGAAGACCGACTCCGACCCCCGGAAATCGTTCGAGGGGAGCGTGGTCTTCATTTCGCCCACCGCCGAGTTTACGCCGAAAAACGTCCAGACGAAAGAGGAGCGCACCAAGCTCGTCTTCGGCGTGAAGATCGAGATCCCCAACCCGGACGGCGAGCTCAAGCCGGGCTTGCCGGCCGATGCGACCCTCCGGGAAACCGGGGCGAAGTAGGGGGCGGCATGGAGCTTGCGGTCGAAACAGCCGGCCTGTCGAAGTCCTTCGGCGAGTACAAAGCGGTCGACCGTCTCACCCTGGAGGTCCGGGCCGGCGAGATGTTTGGTCTTGTCGGGCCCGACGGTTCCGGAAAGACCACCACGATCCGCATGCTCTGCGGCATCCTCGCGCCGGGTTCCGGGACCGCCACGGTTCTCGGCCATGACATCGTGCGCGAGGCCGACCTCCTGAAGAGGGAGATCGGCTACCTCTCCCAGCGCTTTTCGCTCTACGGCGATCTTACCGTGGATGAAAACATACAGTTCTTCGCGGAGATCAACGGCGTTTACGATTTCCGGAGGCAGCGCGAGGAACTGCTCGAGTTCACGCGCCTCGAGCCGTTCCGGAAGCGGCTCGCGGATAAACTCTCCGGCGGCATGAAGCAAAAGCTCGCGCTCGCCTGCACGCTCGTCCATACCCCGAAACTCCTCCTCCTGGACGAGCCCACCACCGGAGTCGACCCCGTCTCCCGGCGGGATTTCTGGAGAATCCTGCAGAGCCTGCTCTCGAGCGGCATCACGATTCTCATGAGCACCCCGTACCTCGACGAGGCGGAGCGTTGTTCGCGCGTCGCACTGATGAACGGCGGGACGATTTTGAAAAGCGACACCCCTGCCGCGATCAAGGAATCGATGCAGGGCTTCGTGGTGGAGATCGTCTGCGACCGGGTGAGGGAGGCGTTCGCCCTGCTGAAACGGCGCTCCGGCGTCAGGGAGGTCCAGGCGTTCGGAGACCGGTTGAACGTGATCGTCGACCTGGCGGAGCGCGATATCCCTCCGGTCGAATCGCTCCTCCGCGCCGGAGGAATCCGGATCGCGAGTTCGAGGGTGATCACGCCCTCCCTCGAGAACGTCTTCATCTCTCTCATGACGCACACGCCCGCGTCCGGGGCGCCCCCATGAAGCGACCACCGGAGACCCCGAACCGGTCCGGGGGAGCAGACGCGATCGGGCCGGCAATCGAAGTAGAGCATCTCACCAAGAAATTCGGCGACTTCGCCGCCGTCGATGACGTGAGTTTCACCGTGAAGCGCGGTGAAATTTTCGGCTTCCTCGGGGCGAACGGGGCGGGGAAGTCGACCACGATCAGGATGCTTTGCGGGCTTCTTCAACCGAGCTCCGGAACGGCGCGCGTGGGGGGCTATGACATCAACACGCAGACCGAGCTGGTGAAGCTTTCCATCGGCTACATGTCCCAGAGGTTTTCCCTGTACGACGACCTGACCGTCGAACAGAACATCAGGTTCTACGGGGGCGTCTACGGGCTGCGCAACGACCGCCTCAACGACCGGATGGAGTGGGTGCTCAGGATGGCGGAACTTCGCGGCCGGGAAAAAAGCCTCACCAGGACCCTTTCCGGCGGGTGGAAGCAGCGGCTCGCGCTCGGGTGCGCGATCCTGCACGAGCCCGAGATCGTCTTCCTGGACGAACCGACCGGGGGAGTCGACCCGGTGTCGCGCAGAAATTTCTGGGAATTGATCAACGAGCTCTCCTCGCACGGGACCACGGTGCTTGTGACGACGCATTTTCTCGACGAGGCGGAATACTGCAACGACATCCTGCTCATCAACGCGGGAAAGCTCATTGCCGGCGGAAGCCCGGTCGAATTGAAGACGGAACGCATCACCCGGCCCATCCTCGAGGTGTCTCCGGCGGGGAATACGGTCGATGCCCTGGAAACCATCAGGGAGAAGCCCTGGGCGATCGAGACCTCGGTCTTCGGCACCTCTCTTCACGTGATGGTGGACGACGAGATAGAGGGGGCCCGGCTGATCGAGCAGGCGCTCTCCGGCAAGGGAATCGGCATTCAACATATCGAGCGTATCGTTCCTTCCCTGGAGGACGTCTTTTTGTTCCTGCTGGATCAGGACGTGGCTACTCGCCGCGACCCGGGATAGTCGATTCATGTCATCCTGAGCGAAGCGAAGGATCTCGTCTTGCAAGGAACGAGATCCTTCGGTCGCTCCGCTCCCTCAGGATGACAATCAAAAGTGGGAGCCGGAAGTCAAGGAGAAAGCCTAACGCGTATGTTCAAAGCTCTTAAACCGATCATCGTCAAGGAGTTTCGCCAGGTCAGGCGCGATCCGACTTCTCTCGGGATGCTGCTCGTCCTCCCGGCGGCGCTCATCATCCTCGTCGGCTACGCCCTCAACTTCGACGTGAAGCACATTCCGCTTGCGATCTACGATCAGGACAAGAGCTCCGGGAGCCGGGCGTATCTCGAGATGTTCAAGCATACCGAGTACTTCGACGATCTCTACGACGTTTCGGGATATCCCGAGATCGAGGAGCACTTCCTGCACGGAAGGGCGAAGATCGCGATCGTGGTGCCGCCCCGGTTCTCAAGCGACCTCCTCGCCGGCCGGGACGCCAGGGTCCAGATCCTTGTCGACGGCGCCGACGCGAATACCTCGGGCCAGGCGGTCGCGAACGCGACGAGGATGACGCTCGATTACTCCACCCGCCTCGTCGCCGCCGCCTTCAGCCGGACCGGGAAGCAGCAGTACCTCCCGATCGATTTTCAGCCCCGGATCTGGTACAACCCTGACCTCCGGACGACGGAGTTTCTCCTCCCGGGACTGATCGGCTTCATTCTCGTGCTGACCGCCGTCGTTTCCACCTCGATGACGGTCGTGCGGGAAAAGGAGCGGGGCACGATGGAGCAGATCATGGTCTCGCCGCTCACGCCGATGCAGGTCATTCTCGGGAAGACCGTTCCCTACCTTCTGATGAGTATGGCGGGAGCCGCGGCGATCCTCGTCTTCGGTTATGTGCTGTTCGGCGTCCAGGTGAAGGGGGATCTGCTTCTCCTCTTCGCGGCGATCTTCACGATCGTCCTGGGGGCGCTCGGCCAGGGGCTCCTGATTTCGACGATCACGGATTCGCAACAGGTCGCGTTCATGCTCTCCGTCTTCAGCTCGCTGCTCCCCTCGTTCCTCCTCTCGGGGTTCGTGTTTCCGGTCTCCAACATGCCCGTCGTCCTCCAGGTGCTCTCCAACCTTGCGGTGAACAAGTTCTTCCTGGTCGCCGTTCGCGGCATCATGCTGAAGGGCGCGGGCTTCGGGTCGCTCTGGGAGCAGTTCGCGTGCATGGGGGCGTTTGCGGCGGTGATGATCGGGCTCGCGGTCACGAGAATGCACAAGAGGGTCTCATGAGCGGCGCGGGGATGCGGGCGAGCCTCCGGGTGATCCTCGAGATCGTCAGGAAGGAATTTTACCAGGTCCGGCAGGATAAGAGGATGCTGAGCGTCTCGACGATCGCGCCGATCCTGCAGGTGCTCCTCCTGGGATACGCGGCCACGACCGACATCAAGTATAGCAACCTCGCGGTGTGCGATATGGACAGGACGGCCGGGAGCCGCGCCCTGATCCAGGAGTTCACGAACACGCCATACTTCATCGAGCGGCGGGCGGTCGATACGCCCGGCGGCCTCGACCGCCTCATCGAAGACGGGGAGGCGTCGATCGGGCTGGTCATTCCTTCGGGGTTTGGGTCGAAGCTCTCGGGCCGCGAGACGGCGCAGGTGCAGGTGGTCCTCGACGGCGCCGATGCCAACACGGCGAGCGTCCTTCTGGAGTACGCGAACCAGATCGTCCAGTCGTACTCGCAGGCCATCTTTCTGAGCCAGGCGAGGACCCCGGCCGGGGCCCGTATCGGAAGGGTGCTGCCGGAGCCGCGCATCTGGTTCAATCCCGACCTGCGGAGCACTAACTATATGGTGCCCGGAGTGATGGGAACGGTGTTGATGATCATTACGATGACGCTGACGTCACTCGGCATCGTCAAGGAAAAAGAGATCGGCACGCTGGAACAGCTCCTCGTCACGCCGATTAAGCCGTACGAGCTGATCCTCGGAAAACTGATTCCGTTCATCCTGATCGGCTTCCTGGACGTGATCGTCGTGCTGGCGATCGCGCACTTCTGGTTCGGCGTGCCGCTGGTGGGGAGCCTGGCGCTGCTCTTCGGCCTGAGTGTGCTTTTCATCCTCACGACGCTGGGCCTGGGGTTGTTCATTTCGACGATCGCAAAGTCGCAGCATCAGGCGATGCTGATCGCGCAGTTTTTCTTCTTCATGCCGTCCACCTTTCTCTCCGGCTTCACCTTCCCGATCGCGAACATGCCGGCGGTCATCCGGTGGATCACCTACCTGATCCCGCTCCGCTACTTCCTCGAGATCGTGCGCGGGATCTTCCTGAAGGGCGCGTCGCTCGCAGAGCTCTGGCCCCAGGCGCTTGCGCTCGTCGTCTTCGGCGTCGCCATCCTGACCCTGAGCGTTCTCAGGTTCCGGAAGAGGCTCGGCTAGGACCCCGGCGGGCGCCGCGTCAGCGGATCACCAGCTCCTTCATGATGTTCTGCGCGTTCGAGAACTTGTCCAGGACAAAGAGAATGTACCGGGCGTCGACGCTGATCGTGCGGTTGAGGTCGTCCTGGAAGAGGTAGTCTCCCACCACCGCTTCCCAGTTTCCGTCGAACGCGATCCCGATCAGGTCCCCCGTGCCGTTAATCACCGGGCTCCCCGAGTTTCCGCCCGTGATGTCGAGGTCCGCGATGAACGCGACGGGGATGTCGTGCGTGCGGGCATCGGCATACGGCCCGAAATCCTTCTTTTCCCAGAGCTCCCGAAGGCGGGGCGGGACGACGAACGGATCCTCTCCGGTTTCCTTTTCCATGACGCCGTGCAGGGTGGTGACGAAATCATAATGGACGGCGTCGCGCGGGACGTACGGCTTCACCTGCCCGTAGGTAAAGCGGAGCGTGCGGTTCGCGTCCGGGTAGAGATCGGGGCCTTTCCATGCCATCCACGCCTCCAGGAGCTTCGCCCGCTGAGCGCCGATTTTGGCGTTGTAGGAGGCGGTCGACGCCTGGAGAGGCATGTTGTCCTTGTCGAGCTCCATCGCGAATTTTACCAGCTCGTCCTCGCGCAGTTCGCCGGCCGGTTTATCGGCCAGCTTCATGCATCCTTCCAGCGTCGTCAATTTGGAATGTTCGAAGAGGTCTTTGACGTATTCCCTGACCGCTTTCTCGCGGTCCGCGCCGGTCCGCGATCCCGCGACGTGGGAAACGATCTGGAGGCGCTGGGAGGAGGGGAGCTCCGCGTTCATCAGGAGCAGCCCGGTCAGGAGTTCCCTGTCGACGTTCACATTGATGTCCTTGAGCGCCCGGGGGAGAAAATCCTTGAGCGATTGAAGCTCGCTTTCCGGCGGTCTGTTCGTTCCGGCCGAGTCCTTCGCGAAATGATTCGCAAGCGTGTTGAACCGGAGGGCGATCGCAAGCAGGTCGGAGCCGCCGGCAAGGTTGTTGTACCCGATCTGTTTCTGATTGAAGATCTTCAACTCTTCCTGCGTCTTGGCGATCCCGGGAAGGACGTCCCCGTACCGGGCTTCCAGGTCGGGTTTCGAGCGCAAAAATTCGAGAAACTTCCGTTCTTCCTCATGCCGCTCCCCGAGGACGCCGGAGCGGCGCATTCCCTCGAGCGTGCCCTCGTAGTTTTTAAACGTGTTCGCAAGGCCCCGCCATTTTGAAGCGTACTGGATGGCCACGCCGCGGTCGGTCTTTCCGGCCCCCTCGATGATATCCATCCGCTTCTTGAAAAACTGCATCGTGAGGGGGAGCGTCTCCTCTTTTGCGAGCTGGATCTCGGCGGCGGTCCGGTACCGGAACGTCCTGCCCGGAAATCCCATGATCATCGCGAAGGAATTCTCATCGTACCCTTTTGCGGAAATCGGAAGGAACGCCTTCGGCTTGAACGGGACGTTTTCTTTGGCGTATTTCGCGGGCTTGCCGTCCGGGGCCGCGTAAGCGCGCATCAGTGAGAAATCGCCGGTGTGCCGCGGCCAGTACCAGTTATCGACTTCCCCTCCGTAGTTTCCGATCGCCTCGGGGGGCGCGTAGACCAGCCGCACATCGCGGAGCACCTGGTAGGCGAACATGAAATATTTCACGCCGTTATAGAATTCCGACGCGCGGCAATCGTACCCGGTTTTCCGCGAGGCGGCCTGCGAGATCCGAAGCAACCGCACCCGGACCGAGTCGGCCCGCTGTGGGGGAGGCATGTCGCTCCCGATTCCGTCGAGAACCTGGGAGGTGATGTCCTCCTGGCTCATGACGATTTGCGCCTGGTAGGTGGGGATCGAAAGCTCTTCTTCCCGGGTCTTTGCGTAAAACCCGTTCTTCAGAAAATCGTCCTGCGTCGAGCTGACCGACTGGATCGCGCCGAAGGCGACGTGGTGGTTGGTCAGGATCAGCCCCTCGGCCGAGATGAACGAGCTGGTCCCGCCGCCGAGCAGGACGATCGCGTCCTTCAGGCTCGTTCCGTCCGGGTTGTAGATTTGAGCGGGGGTGAGGTGGAGCCCGTGCTTCTGCATCTCGGGCCACGGCAGCTTGTCGAGCTGGTTCATCATCCACATCCCTTCATCCGGCGCGGTCCATGCCGCGAAGAGGAGAAGGCTGGCGCAAGTCAAAAGGACAGTGAGTACCGTTTTCTTCATGGAAGACTCCTATTGGGTTTGGGGACGTGGTTGGGGCGCATGAACATACTCAACTCGGCGCTCAAAATCAAATTGCAACTCAACCCCATTCGGCGTATATTCGGTCACCCCTGTCAGGAAGTCACGCATGACCCGAAGGAACCCGTTCATGGCCAAGCAATCGACCCCCCGGCGCGGAAGCAATAATTCCCCTTCCGTCGCCCCGCCGGATGTCGCCACGACCGACGCGCTCATCCGGGCGATGTACGAGTCGGTTTCGTTCCCGCCCGGCAGCCAGCCCGATTTCGACCGGCTCCGCGCGCTCTTCCACCCGGATGGGAGGATCATTCCTCCCCGGGCGGAACGCGGGGCGGAGCTGGAGGTGCTCGACGTGGAGGAGTTTATTTCCCGCTCCCGCGTGGACGTCGTCTCGACCGGATTGGAACGGCGGGGTTTTCAGGAACAGGAGATCGCCCGCCGCTCGGCGGTTTTCGGATCGATGGTCCACATCCTGAGCACCTATGAATCCCGCTACACCCTCGCCGATCCGGCGCCGTTCCAGCGCGGGATCAACAGCATCCAGCTCGTGCAGGACTCTTACCGGTTCTGGATCCTCTCCATCCTGTGGGAGGCGGAGCGGCCCGGCAACCCCATCCCCAAAGCGTTCCTCTCCTGACCGGCCGGCGCCTCGCCGGAATCTTTTCCCGGAATCTTTTGAGGGTGCGGACTGTTCACAATGACAGCCCCGCCGCCCGCAGTTGACAACGAAATGTGCATTTTGTATACTTGGGCCATTAGAGTCACATAGTCGATTATCCCCTCCACCGCGTGCGGAAGGCGATGGTTCGCCGCCCGCTCTCATTCATTCAAGATCCCGGTCAGTGCGCATGAAGAAAAAGCAGTGGCTTCTCCTCTCCGCCGGTGTGGCGGCCGCCGCCGTTGCGGTCGTGGTGATCGTGAAGGTCGCCGGAGGAAGTTCGGCGGATCCGTCCCGCCGGTCCGCCGCCCCGCTCGTGCGGGCGGAAACCCCCCGGCGGGAGAGCGTGACCTACCAGCTCAAGTTCACGGGAGACGTGGTTTCGGTGAGCCAGGCCACGATTATTTCCAAAGTCGGCGGAAGCATCGAGCGGGTCTATGTCGATATCGGTACGCCGGTGAGGGAGAACCAGCCGCTCGCTCTGATCGATACGGCGGAGCTCGCGCAGCAACATATGCAGATGAAGGCGGCGTATGAGAATGCCGAAATCAATTACAAGCGGACGAAGGAGCTCGCCGAGCAAAACCTCCTCGCGAAACAGGATCTGGATAACGCCGGAACAGCTTTGAAAATCGCCTCGGCGAACTACGAGACGGCGAGGACCCGGCTCGCCTACGCCCACATCACGGCGCCCTTCGCGGGCTACATCACCAAGAAGTACCTCGACCCCGGAGCAGTGGTCACCGCCAGCAGCACCCCCCTGTTTTCTCTCATGGGACTCGAAGCGATGAAAATCTCGATCAACGTCCTGGAAAAGGACATCCCGCTGATCGCAATCGGAAAGAAAGCGGTCATCACCGTCGATGCGTTCCCGGGGAAGGAGTTTCAGGGCTCGATCGCCCGGTACAGCCAGGCGGTGGACCTCTCGACGCGGACCATGGCGGTCGAGATCGATATCCCGAACCCGGAGCACCTGTTGAAACCGGGAATGTTCGCCAATGTCACGCTGGTTGTGAACGTCCACCAGAATGCGGTGACAGTCCCGACACAGGCTCTTCTGAAGGACGACCGGGGATCGTTCGTGTTTCTCTTCAACGGCGATGCGGCGCACCGTAAGGATGTCAAGCCCGGCATCGAGCAGGACACGCGGACGGAGATCCTCTCCGGGCTGGACGGTTCCGAGCGCGTCATTACGACCGGACAGCAATTTGTGAAGGACGGCTCTCCCGTGATTCTACAACATTGAGAGAGTGATCCCATGTGGCTGACGCGGCTCGCCCTCCGGTACCCGATTTCGACATTTCTCTTCGCGATGACGATCCTCATCCTGGGATTCGTCTCGTTCCAGCAGCTTCCGGTTGACCTCCTTCCGAATATCACCGTTCCCGTTGTCAGCACGGTGACGTTTTATTCCGGTGCGGGCCCGCTGGACATGGAACAATCGGTCACCGTCTTCATCGAACGCGGCGTCAGCTCGGTCAACGACGTCAGTTATGTGCAGTCCTCCACGAGGGAGGGGGTCTCCCAGGTCCGCATCAATTTCAACTGGGATGCGAATCTCGACGTCGGGCTCGTGGACGTCGTCCAGCGGGTCAACCGGATCCTGAGCCAGCTTCCCACCGGCGTTTCGCAGCCGATCGTGCTGCGGTTCGACCTGACGAACATCCCCGTCTGCAGGGTTGCGGTATCGAGCAACATGGACGAGCGCGACCTTTACGACCTGGGCCTGAATGTCATCGAGCCCCAGATCGAGCATTTGCCGGGCGTGGCTTCCGCGCAGGTCCTCGGCGGCCGGATCCGCGAGATCCATGTGACCATCGACCGGAACCGCGTTTCCGCGCTCCAGATCCCCGTCCAATCCGTCCTGAACGCCGTCGCCAACTCGAACCTGATCCTCCCCTCCGGCGACCTGAGGACCGGGCGTTTCGACTACTCGCTCAAGACCGAGAGCCGCTTCAATGTCGTGAAACCGATGGAAGACGTCATTGTGAAGGTGGTGAACAGCGTCCCGATCCGGTTGAAGGACATCGGGTCGGTGGACGACAGCTATCAGGAACAGACAGAATTGATCCGGATCGACGGGAAACCGGGCCTGATCCTCAGCGTGCAGAAGCTCGCCAGCGCGAACACGGTGGAGGTCGTGGATAATGTTCTTCGTTCCCTTCCCAAGCTGACCGGGATCCCGGAGAACGTGAAGATGTCGCTCTCATTCGACCAGTCGATGTACATCCGGCAGACCATCTCCGGCCTCCAGCGGGAGGCGTTCCTCGGGGCGGTCCTCGCGATGCTCATCATCCTCTTCTTTCTGCGGAATCTGCGGGGAACCCTCATCATTATTGTCGCGATCCCCCTCTCGATTCTGCTCGCCTTCATTTTTTTCCGTTTCGGAAATGTCACGCTCAATATCATGACCTTCGGCGGGCTCGCACTTGCGGTCGGGAGGCTCGTCGACGACTCGATTGTCGAGCTGGAGGCGATCTCGCGCCACTACAACGAGCGGAAGGAAGGGCAGTCGAAGATGGCGGCGACGCTGGAGGCGGCGAAGGAAGTCGCTTCCCCGATCTTCGTATCGACGCTCACCACCGTGATCGTCTTTCTTCCGATCGTCTTTCTCGCGGGGATCGCAAAGATGCTCTTCATACCGCTCACGGTGACCATCACCGTTGCGCTCTTCGGATCCTTCTTCGTCTCGCGGACGGTCACGCCGCTGATGTGCCTGAAGTCGCTTCCCCCGGAAAAACTCCTCGACCGGACATCGCAAAAGCTCTCCGACCGGTTCCGGGTCGCGTCGTACGATTTCATCGAAGGGCTCGACCGGTGGTATGAAAAGAGGCTGAAGTGGACGCTGTCCCACCGGCGGACGGTCATCTGGACGATTGTCGGCCTCGCGGTCGCCTCGGTGGGGCTGGTGAAATTCGTCGGAACCGAATTCTTCCCCGATCAGGATGAAGGCCAGTTCCAGATCACCGTCAAGCTCCCCGTGGGGAGCCGGTCCGACGTCACCGATCAGTTCGTGCGGCAGGTCGAAGACACGCTCAGGAGAAATGTTCCCGAGATCCAGGCGATGATCACCGACATCGGCGTCCCGGCGGCGAGGAGCGGAAACTTTTTCGGAAGGAACTCCGGAAGCCACGCGGCGAACATCCAGGTCGCTCTCGTCGAGCCGGGCCTGCGCAACCGGTCGGTGTTCGAGATCATCAAGGCCGTCCGTCCCAAGCTCGCGAAGATCCCCGGTGCCACCCTGTTCATCTCACCCGGCGGAATTCTCCGGTTCCTTCTCAACTTCGGTTCGAATGCACCCATCGACGTGGAGATCCGCGGGTTTGATATCGACGCGGGAGCCGCGCTCGCGAAACAGGTCACCGCGATTGTCCAGTCGACACCCGGCACCACGGATGTCCAATCGAGCCGGGAGGACAACCTCCCGGAGCTGCGCGTGAGGATCGACCGCGACAAGGCGGGCATCCTCGGGATCAACGCCGCGGACGTATCGAACACGATCAACACCTGCATCAACGGGACGGTCGCCTCGCTCTATACCGACCCGGTGAACGGGAACCAGTACAACATCCTCGTCCGGTTGAGCGAGAGCTACCGCTCGAACATCGACGATCTCAAGAACATCGTTCTGACCACGGGGAGCGGGCAGCAGGTGGAGCTCGGGAATGTCGCCGTCATCGAGCGGGCGAACTCGCCGGTCCAGATCGACCGCAAGTACCAGCAGCGTCTCATCGACGTCACCGCCAACGTCTCGGGCCGCGACCTCGGAAGCGTCGCCGCCGACATCCAGGCGAAAGTCGACGCCCTCGAGCTTCCGCCCGGGTTCGAGGTCCGGCTCACCGGAAACGTCGAGCAGCAGCAAAAGACGTTCCGGGATCTGGCTCTTGCCTTCGCGCTTGCGATCCTGCTCGTCTACGTGGTTATGGCGTCTCAATTTCAATCGCTGATCGATCCCTTCATCATCATGTTCACGGTTCCCCTCGGAATCATCGGAGTCTTCTGGATGCTGTTTCTCACGGGCACGACGCTCTCGGTGACCTCGTTTCAGGGGGTGATCGTCATGGTCGGGATCGTGGTGAGCAACGGCATCCTCCTCGTCGATTACACGAACCACCTTCGACAGAGGGGAGTCGAGCTGGCCGACGCCGTCCTCAGGGCGGGCATCACGCGCCTGAAGCCCATTTTGATGACCTCCCTGGCCACCGTGCTCGGTCTGATCCCGATGGCGATCGGCCTGGGGGGTGAATCGACGCAGGCTCCGCTCGCGATCGCCGTGATCGGCGGGTTGACGGTCTCGACGACCCTCACGCTCTTCTTCGTCCCGGTCCTTTATACGATTTTTGAAGAACGGTTCAAGCGGGAGATGAAAGCGGCGGAGGAGCAATCGGAATGACCCGATCGGCTGCCTCGCGCCTCGCGCTCTCCTCGCTGCTGGCGCTCATGGGCGTTTCCATGCTGAGGGGCCAGTCGAGTCAGGCTGGCATCGATTCCCTCACGATGGACCAGGCGGTGAAACTTGCGCTTGAACATCACCCGTCGCTGCTGGCCGCCGCCGCCGGAGTCGAGATCGCCGGCGCGGGATTGACGCAAGCCCGGGCGGCGTATTATCCGTCGTTGACGGGGTCTGCGAGCCTCGTCCGGACCGACGGCGCGTTCGTCCTCAACCCCACGTTTCCGCCGCGCAACCAATCGTACAACACCTACTCCGCCGGGCTCCAGGTCCAGCAGACCATTTTCGACTTCGGGAGGACCATCGGGAGAGTTTCGGCGGGGGGCGGGTTCGTCGATGCGGCCAACTCGGACCGGGAAGGCACCCTGCAGAGTGTCGTGATGAACGTCGAGCTCGCCTATTTTGACCTCATGCAGGCGACGGAGGTCGTCGGCGTCGATCAGGAGGCGGTCTCGCAGGCGAACGAGCACCTGAGGCAGGCGAAGGCCTTTTATTCGGTCGGCCGGCGGCCGCAATCGGACGTAACCAAGGCCGAGGTCGATGTGGCGAACGCCGAGGTCAACCTGATCCGGGCCCGCAACCAGATGCGTCTTGCAAAGGTCGCCCTCGAGAATTCCATGGGGGTCCACCCCGCAGGCGTCTATAAAATTCGGGAGGCGTTCGAAGTCCCGCCGTTCAACTTGACGCTCGATTCGGCCCAAACGTATGCCGCGCTCTCGAGGCCCGAGCTTCTCGCCTCGCAGGCGCGCGTGGGCGCGGACCGGTCGCTCGCCACGGCGGCGTGGGACCAGCATCTTCCCGTGATTTCGGCCTCCGGCAACTGGACCTGGAGCAATTTCGATTTCCCGCTCTTCAGCCGCTGGACCGCGGGGGTGACCCTCTCGGTGCCGATCTTTCAGGGATTCGCCATCACCGGGCAGGTCGAGCAGGCCCGCGCGACCGCGGACGCCGAGGAGGCGAATTTCGCGCTCCTCAGGGAATCGGTGAGGGAGGAGGTCGAGCTGAACTACCTGAGTCTCAGAGAGGCGGAGGAACGGATCGCCGCCGCGACGAAACTGGTGGATCTGGCGGAGGAAAACTTCCGGCTCGCCGACCGCCAGTATGCCGCGGGCGTGGGCACCGCGATCGACGCGGCCGACGCGCAGCTCTCCCTTTCCAATGCAAGGATCACGAAGATCCAGGCGCTCTCCGATTACAACGGGTTTCTCATCCGGCTCCGGCGCTCGATCGGCACGGTTGGGCATTGATTTCCTCGCTCCCGCGGTCCCCGCGGGAGCGAGACGCAACCTGAAGGTTGCGCCTACCGAGGCCTCTGGCTCCTCGTTGCGGCGCAGAGCGTGGGAACGAGACGGGGAGGCCCTCCTTTCCGTTGCAATTCACTCCCATTCGGCGTATATTGAAGGAACGAACTGGGGCTCCGAACGATTGGATCAGAATTTTCGCCGCATTTTGATCGTCCGCACCGATAGAATCGGGGACGTGATTCTCACGCTCCCGATGGCGCGAGTCCTCAAGAAAAACTCCCCCTCCGTTCGAATCGCATTCCTGATTCAGCGTTATACATCCGAGATCGTCGAGAGCGATCCGGGCGTCGACCAGGTGATGTATTACGACGACGGCCGGCACTCTCTTCCCTTTTTCCGGCTGGTCGCGGCCATCCGCCGCGAGGAATTCGACGTCGTGTTCCACACCCATCCGATGTTCCGGCTGGCCCTGATCACGAGGCTGGCCCGGATCCCCGTTCGCGTCGGCACCGGCTACCGTTGGTATTCGTTTCTGTTCAACAGGAAGGTGTTCGAGCACCGCAAAGACGCCCGGAAGCACGAACTGGAGTATAATCTCAACCTTCTCGAGGCCGTCGACTGCCCCGTAGGGTCTGACGACATCGTCCCGACCCTTCGGGTTGCGCCGGAATCCCTGAAAAAGGCCGGAGAAGTTCTTGCAGGGCTCGGGATAGAGAGGGGACGGCGGTTCGTTCTGATCCATCCCGGGAGCGGAGGATCGGCGAGGGATTGGAGCGCGGACAATTTCGGCCTGCTCGCAAGGCGGCTGGCGGAGCTTCAGGATGTCAGGGTGGTGATTGCGGGGAGCGAAGCGGAAGAGCGGCTCGTCCGGCGGGTCTGGGAACTCTCCGCGAAACGGGCTCTTGTGCTTGCGGAACGGCTGAACCTGAGGGAATATGCCGCGCTCGCGAAGCTCGCATCTCTTTTTATCGCGAATTCGACCGGACCGCTTCATATTGCCGCGGCGGTCGGCACCCCGGTGATCGGATTGTACCCGCAGGTGACTCCTCTTAACGCAACGAGATGGGGCCCCTACACGCAGAAGAAAACCATCTTCTCGCCTGCGGGCAAACCCTCGGACTGCTCGAAGTGTGTCGGATCAGGAGACGGGCGCTGTGAATGCATGGATTCAATCGGGGTGGAAGAAGTCTTTCGGGCGGCTCTCGCATTCCTGCCGAATGACTGAGGGCCGACGGCTCCCGGCCGGACTTCTTATTCTGGCGGGCCTGGCATGCTTCATCGGCGCCGCGGGTCCGGGCGTGCCGCAGCCGGTGAACGTAGAGCCGGATCCCGCAGCCGACACGCTGCGCCGCATCCATAACCGGGCCTTCGCGGCCGGCGAGGAGCTGCACTTCGACGTGAACTATCTCGGCGTGACGGCGGGGGAGGCATCCCTTACGGTCTCCGACACGGTCTATCAGGGAAAGAAGTGCTACAGCGTGGTGTTCAGGCTCAAGTCAAAACCGTTCTTCGACATGTTTTACCAGGTGGAGGACAGGTACAATTCGGTCATCGACGCGGAAGGGCTCTTTCCCTGGCGGTTCGAACAACATCTCCGCGAGGGGGGGTACCGGAAGGATTTCAAGGCCGAGTTCGATCAGGTTCGCCACGTCGCAAAGACGACCGAAGGAACGCGTGCGATCCCTCCGTACGTCCAGGACATGATGTCGGCCTTATACTTTTCGCGCTCCGTCGATTACAGCCGCTTCAAAGCGGGGGAGAAGATCCACCTGCAGAATTTCTACAAGGATTCCACCTACGAGCTCGACGTCAGGTTCCGGGGCCGGCAGGAAATCGAGGTGGAAGCGGGAAAGTTCAAGTGCATCGTGATCGAGCCGATGGCCCACGAAGGGGGATTGTTCCGGAGCGAAGGGAGGCTCTATGTATGGCTTACGGACGACGAGCGGAAAATGCCAGTGAGGGTGAGCACCAAGATCGCAATCGGCTCCGTCGATTCGGAGCTTCTCAGGTACAGGGGGATCAACGGTCGGATCGATTCAAAAATTGAGGACGATTAGGGATGGCCGCCTATAAACAGATCGACCTGCGCCGGGTCAGGACAATCCCACTCCGGAAGAGAAAGAGCAAAGTACGCCTCGAGGACCTCGCCGGGCTCTACCGTCCCGGCAGCCAACCCTTTTCATCGTTCGTCCGGTCGCTCCCCCGCGTGCTTGCGGCGGAGGATCTTCGCCTCTTTGTCGGCGACATCGCCGCGTCGCACCGCCGGCGGAAGCCCGTGATCGCGCTGATCGGAGCTCACGTCATCAAGGTCGGCCTTTCTCCGCTCCTGATCGACCTCCTCAAACGCGGCATCGTGACGTGCCTCTCGATGAACAGCGCCGCCGCGATCCACGACGTCGAACTCGCACTCTGGGGTAAGACCTCCGAGGACGTGGAATCGAACCTCCTCAACGGCACGTTCGGCATGGTCCGGGAGACGGGTGAATTTATTAACAGCGCGCTCGCGCGCGGTTTCCGTTCGGGAGAAGCCGGATACGGAGAGGTCCTGGGAACCGCGCTCCGGAAAGCTCCCAACAGGGGTTTGAGCCTTCTCGCGACCTGCTCGAGGCTGCGGATACCCGTGACCGTCCATGCGGCGATCGGGACGGATATCGTCCATCAGCAGCCCTCGATGGACGGCGCGGCCGCGGGCGAGCTCTCCTTCAGGGATTTCAAAGTGCTCTGCAATGTGGTGAAGGACCTTCAGGGCGGCGGGGTCGTCATGAATATCGGATCCGCGGTCCTTCTCCCCGAAGTGTTCCTGAAGGCGCTCACCGTGGCGCGAAATCTCCGCTACCCCGCAAAGGGCTTCACGACAGCCAACTTCGACATGATTCAGCACTACAGGCCGCGGATGAACGTCGTCCAGCGGCCCACGAAGGGCGCCGGGAGAGGATTTATGTTTACCGGGCATCACGAGATCATGATCCCTCTCCTCTGCGCCATGATCAACGAGCGGATTCGCGTCCGCTGATGGAGTTCCCCCCGACGCAGCCCGGTTCACCAGAGTCGCGGCCGGAGTCTCAATCCGAGCCTCAGGCCGAGCCTCAGGCCGAGTCTCAGGCCGAGCCTCAGGCCGAGTCTCAGGGCGAGGTTCAGGCAGAGGTTCAGAGAGCCGCTCCTCCTCTCCGGATTCCCTTCACCGAGAGGCACGGCATCTCTCCGATCGTGTTCGCCGTCGTCTCGCTGGGGATCATTTTTTTCACCTACCAAATCATCGGCGGGGCGCTCACGCTCCTGATCTTCGGCGCCGAACCGGGCGCCGGAAATATCGCGGGTTACAGGCTGGCCACTGCGCTCGGAGAACTCCTGCTGGTGCTCGGCCCGACGCTCCTCCTGGTCCGGTTTGCGACACTTTCGCCCCGGTGGTTCCTCCGTCTCAACGTGCCGGACGTGCGCACGATCCTGGTGCCCATCATCGGCATCTTCTCCCTCCAGGAGATGCTCCAGATCTATCTCGTCGTGCAGGAGAAGATCCCGCTCCCCGAAGAGCTTCAGAAGATCGTCCGGGAATTGTCCCAGCTGATGGAGAAGCTCCTGAACCTGCTCGTCGGCTCGAATTCGGTGCCGGAACTCCTCTGGGTGGTCGTCGTCCTCGCGCTTGTGCCCGCGCTGGTCGAAGAGCTTCTCTTCCGGGGCCTGATCCAGCGATCGTTCGAACGTCATATGGGGCCCGTTCGGGCAATCGTCCTCACGGGCATTCTCTTCGGCGCGTTTCACCTGAACCCGTTCAATTTCGTTCCCCTTGCGGCCCTCGGCATGTACCTGGGCTTCGTCGCCTACCGGGCGAACAGCATCTGGTCCTCCGTCTCGGCCCATTTTTTCAACAACGCGATCGCGTGCGTTGCGAGTTATCTCCACATGGACCAGGATTCCGTTGTGGTGGGAGACCCCGAACGGCTCTCCCCCGGGATCCTTCTTGCGACCTTCTGGTTTTTTGGCGTGATCTTTCTCCTGACCACCTTTTACCTGATCCGCATCACCGCCCCCCGCGCGGGCGATCACCTTGAAGAAGAAAGGGAACCGGCAGAGTGACCAACCTGAAACTTCGCGTGCTGACGGCGATCGTGGCCATTCCCGTCATCGTCCTCCTCTGCATGGCGGGAGGGCTCTGGTTCTTCCTGTTTGTCGCGCTCATTTCCACGCTCGCGCTTTCCGAATTCTATGCGATCGCCGCGGCGAAGGGGGCGAAGCCGATCGCCGCGACCGGCATCGTCCTGGGGTTTCTCATCAATCTCTCGTTCTATCATGCGAAGCTCCGGACCGGCCTCGCAGGGCTCGCCGAGTCGGCGGGGTTCTCGTTCCCGTTCCCGTCGCAGGCCCAGTTGCTCCTCATTATCCTGCTGCTCGCAGTTGCCGGGCTGAGCCTCATCGAGCTCTTCCGGAACCAGGGGTCTCCGGTGCTCAACCTTTCGGTGACGCTCTTCGGGCTCCTCTATATTTCCCTCTTTTTCGGCACATTGATCGGCATCCGGGAGGTCTTCGTGCCGCTCGATTTCCCGATGCTCCGGTTTTTTGCGAGCGAATCGAGCTTCACCGATCCGGAGACGATCGAGAGGGTCTACCGCTGGGGAGGCTCCACCGTGCTCTCGGTGCTGGCGACCATCTGGATCTGCGACAGCGCGGCGTTCCACGTCGGCTCCGCGTTCGGGCGCCACAAGCTCTATCCCCGCGTCAGCCCGAACAAGAGCTGGGAGGGGGCGGCAGCCGGTTTCGTTGCGGCCGTCGGGGCCTCGCTCGCCGCGAAGTATCTCGTCCTCGGCTATCTGACGGCGGGCAGCGCGGTCGTCATCGGAGCTCTCGTGGGCGTCTTCGGGCAGCTCGGCGACCTGATCGAATCCCTCTTTAAACGGGACGCGGGGGTCAAGGATTCCTCGGCACTCATCCCCGGGCACGGCGGCGTGTTCGACCGGTTCGACAGTTTGCTTTTGGTAGCCCCCCTTGTGTATCTTTATCTGGACTTCATCCTTTTTAGTTGATCATGGACGGAAAGAAGCGGAAAATCAATATCGTCACCCTCGGGTGCTCCAAGAACGTCGTCGACTCCGAAGAGCTGATGAGCCAGCTCAGGCACAACGGGCTGGAGTTGACCTCGGAGACCGGGGAGACCGACACCGCCATCATCAACACCTGCGGGTTCATCGAGGCGGCCAAACAGGAATCGATCGACTCGATCCTCGAGGCCGTCGAACTCAAGAAGTCCGGAGTCATCCGGAAGGTGGTCGTCATGGGCTGCCTCTCGGAGCGGTACGCGGACGAACTCCGGAGGGAAATCCCGGAGGTGGACGTCTTTGTCGGCGCGAACAAGATCGACCAGGCCGTCCGGGCGGCCGGGGGGGACTACAAGCACGAGCTGCTCGGGGAACGGATGCTCACGACTCCGAGGCATTTTGCCTACCTGAAAATCTCCGAGGGATGCGACCGGCCCTGTTCTTTTTGCGCGATCCCGCTGATGCGGGGGGCCCACAAGAGCAAGCCCCGGGAGCGCGTCCTGCTCGAAGCTCAGCGCCTCGCCGCTCTCGGCGTGAAGGAAATCGTCCTCATCGCCCAGGACAGCACGTACTATGGGCTCGATCTCTACGGCAAACGAACTCTTGCCGGCCTCCTCGACAGCATCGCGGGGGTAAAAGGGATAGAATGGATCCGGCTTCTCTATGCGTTCCCGGCAGGTTTCCCGGCCGACGTGCTCGAGTGCTTCAACGCGCATCCGAACATTTGCCGCTCTCTCGACATCCCCATCCAGCACATCTCCGATCCGGTCCTCAGTTCCATGAGGCGGGGGATCTCCACCCTGAAGCTGCGGGAACTGCTCGCCGGGATCCGCTCCGCGGTCCCCGGCATCGCGCTCCGCACCACCCTCATCGTCGGGTATCCGGCGGAAGGGGAGAGGGAGTTTGAAGAGCTTCTGGAGTTTGTGCGCGAAGGGCATTTCGACAGGATGGGAGTTTTCACCTATTCACAGGAGGAAGGGACCACCGCCCACCCGCTGGGCGATCCGGTTCCGCAGAGCGTGAAGGAAGCGCGGCGCGATGCGGTCATGGAAGCCCAGCGCGAAATATCCCGCGAGCGAAACGAACGTCTCGTCGGACGGACATTGAAAGTGCTCATCGACTCGGCAGAGGGAGGCACGGCGGCCGGACGGACCGAGTGGGACGCGCCGGAGGTCGACAATGAGGTGATCGTGGAGGATGCGGCCGGGTTCTCCGCGGGAGAATTCTACGACGTCACGATTGTCGGCTCGGAGGCCTATGACCTGTTTGCTGTGCCCGGCGGCAAGGCGTGAAGCGTAGGAACGCTCAGCTCGGCGCCGCGCTCCGGCTGGCGCTCCGCGTCGCGCTTCCGTCGGCTGCGCTCCTGCTGGGGCGGTGCCCGGTCCGGGCGCAGGACGATGCGGCCGCCTTTCAGCTTCCCGATCTCCCCCTGCTCTATTTCGATCTCCTCTGCTTCGCCGGGGACCAGACGAAACAGAGCCGTCTCGACGCCTACGTGGAAGTGCCGTACGAGGACCTTCACTTCTCGCGCGACAACGACGTCTTTTACAGCTCGTACGACGTGACGGTCGACGTGACCGACTCGCTCAACAAGCTGGTCACCGAAAAGATCTGGACCGAAAAGGTCGAGACAAAAGAATATGAAGAGACGATCTCCCCCCATGCGGGCAACCTGAGCCAGAAGTCGTTCCTCCTCCCGCCCGGGACGTACAACGTGACGATCCAGGTGAGCGATAACGACACGAAGAAGACTACGCGGGGGCAGCGAAAGGTGACGGTCCGGGATTTCGCGAATCCGCCATTCTGCATGAGCGACATCATGCTGGTCAACCGGCTCGGCACGGACAAGGACAAAAAAGTCGTCTATCCCAATATCTCCGGGAACGTCGCCAACCTGAGCGACGGGTTCTACCTCTTCTTTGAACTGTATGACCGCGTCGGGGCGGACTCCGCGCGGATCGTCGTCAACATCGGAAACGCCCGGGGCGATACCGTCCAGCGGGACACGTCGGCCCAGCACGTCGGGGGAGAGCGGAAACCGCTGTTCGTGAAGGTCGACGGTTCCCGGTTGGGCGCGGGTGAGTACACGGTCGAATCCGTGGTCACGCCTCTCGGTGGAACGGGGGGCGGACGAACGCCTCTTCCCCGCGCCGCCGCCCTTCGCGCCTTCACGATCCACTGGAGGGGAGTCCCCGTTTCGATCACCGACCTCGATCTGGCGATCGACGAGCTCCAGTACATCACCGACAAGGACAAGATCGACGAGATGAAGAAATCGACCCCCGCGGAGAAGAGGGAGATGTTCCGCGAGTTTTGGAAGAAAAAGGATCCGACTCCGGGGACCGAGCGGAACGAACTGATGGAAGAGTATTACAACCGGGTCGCGTATGCCAACAAGCACTTCAGCCATTACGTCGACGGCTGGAAGACGGACATGGGGATGGTGTACATCATCTTCGGCCCGGCGAGCAACATCGAGAGGCATCCGTTCGACATCGACGCGAAGCCGTACGAGGTCTGGACCTACTACGAACTGAATCGTGAGTTCATATTCATCGACGCAACAGGGTTCGGCGACTACCGGCTCCAGACGCCGATCTGGGATGTGTGGCGGACGCGGCCGCGCTAAGACGGGAATCTCCCTCCCCAGAGGCTCCATGCGCTGGCTTCTCGCTCTCGGCTGTCTGCTGATCCACCCCCCGGCCCGTGCCGGCAATCCCGCCGGGGATTCGGCCAGGGATTCCGCCAGGGAGTCCGGTAGCGAACAGATCCGGATTGCGAGCCTGAGCTGCTCGGGCAATGCCCTGATTTCCACCCCCCAGATACTGAAGGGATTCTCCACGCACGCAGGCGGCATCCTCGATCCTGGACTCCTCGAGCGCGATATCGACGCCCTTCTTTCCATGTATGACCGGAACGGCCGCCCCTTCGCAAAAGTCGAAATCGGGGAGATCTCCCTCGCGTCCGACAGCGCTAACGGCGGGATGGACGTAAGCCTCCTCATCGACGAAGGACCCCCGGTGACGATCGATGAGATTACCGTGACCGGCAACCGCGAAACGAAGGACCGGGTCATCGTCCGGGAGACCGGCGTCCGGTTGCATGAGCCGTACGATGAAGAAAAAGTGAACCGGATCCGGACGCGCCTGAACCGCCTCGGAATTTTTTCGAGCGTCAGCAGCCCCGAGCTCTATGTGCTTCAGGCACCGGGGCACGCCCCCGGAGGCTCCACCGCCCCATCCCCGGCCGGGGCCGGACTTCTGATCAAGGTGGAAGAGGGAAACGCCAATACGTTCGACGGGATTCTCGGGTATGCGCCGGGCGCGAAGCAGGGGGAGGCAGGAGCTTTCTCAGGGCTTGTCACCGTCTCCATGCACAACCTCTTCGGCACGGCCCGGAAGCTCGACGTCCACTGGCAGAGGGATAACTCGGAGAGCCAGGAGATCGCGCTCCAGTATGTCGAGCCCTGGATTCTCGATCAGCCCGTCAGCCTCGCCGCGGGGTTCAGACAGCGGCAGCAGGATAGCTCCTACGTCGCGCGGGGCGTGGAGTTCAAAGCCGATTTGCTGCTGACAGGGTCGCTCTCGGTCGGGGGCGTGTTCAGTCATTCCGCCGTCATCCCGTCGAGCACCGCGGCGCTCCAGAGCGTTTCGGACAGCCGCACCGTCACCGCGGGCCTCGACGTCCGGTTCGATTCGCGTGACGATCCGGCAAGCCCGTCCTCCGGCGCCCTCTATCGCACCGGTTACCGGATCGGGAACAAGAGAGTGTTCAGCCTGCCCGCGCTGTCGGCGCCCCCTCCCAGGGGCGGCACCGTGCAGACGGTGAGCGTGGACGCCGACCTCTACGCGGAGACGGCTTCGAGGCAGGTAGCGGCGATCGGACTGCACGGCCGCCAGATCACGGCCGACCGGGTGGAGCTGAGCGATCTCTACCGGTTCGGCGGAACGAACACCCTGCGCGGATACCGTGAGAATGAGTTTCTGGGATCGCGGATCGCCTGGATGAACGCGGAGTACCGGTTCATTCTCGCCCGGAGGACGTTTGTCTACGGCTTTCTGGATGCGGGGTACTATTACCTCCCCGCCGACGTCTCCGCTCCCGGCCCCGCGATTACCCCCGAAGAACGCCCCGCGTCTCAAAAACTCAAGTACGGTTACGGCGTCGGAGTACGCCTTGCCACGGCGCTCGGATCGATCGGGGTGAGCATCGCGTTCGGCGAGGGAGATTCGTTCGGCGAAGGGAAGCTCCATTTCGGATTGGCAAACGAATTCTGACATGGCCGGGCTCGATTTCAAGACGGAACGCATTTATTGGGACCGGGGAGCCCGTTTCCTGGCGGGAGTCGACGAGGCGGGGCGCGGCCCGCTCGCGGGACCTGTCGTCGCCGCCGCCGTCATCGCAAATCCCGGCGCCTGGATCGAGGGCATCGACGATTCGAAGAAGCTGTCGCCGTCGCGCCGCGAGGAGCTCTTTGAACTGATCACCCACGGAGCGATCAGCGTGGGCGTCGGGGTCGTCCCCCACACGGAGATCGATCGTGTGAATATTCTAAAGGCGACGATGCAAGCGATGGCGGGAGCGGTTTCACAGCTCGACCCGGCTCCGGACCACCTCCTGGTCGACGGCCCCAGGTATGACGGAGGCCGGGTGCCCTTCACGCCGCTCATCGGAGGCGATGCGATGTGCTATTCCATCGCCGCAGCCTCGATCGTCGCCAAGGTGACGCGCGACAGGATCATGACGGAGTGCGACCGCGCCTACCCCGGCTATGGATTCGCGAAACACAAAGGATACGGGACGCCGGAGCACCTCGACGCGATCCGGACGCTCGGCCCGTGCGAGATCCACCGCCGGAGTTTCCGGATGCCCGCGTTCGGCGCCCCCGGTGAATGGAGGGAGAGGTGATCGGCTCGAAGGCGAGGGGAACAGAAGGAGAGGACCTGGCGGCGGTCTACCTCGAGCGTCAAGGCTACAGGATCCGCAACCGGAATTACAGATTCGGCAGGGGAGAAATCGATATTGTCGCCGAGGATGGCGAAACGCTCGTCTTCGTCGAGGTGAAGGCCCGCCGGTCGGACTCGTACGGCGCTCCGGAGGAGGCGGTGACGGTTCATAAGCGCCGCCAGATCAGGAAGATCGCCGGGGGGTACCTCTTCGAGAAGAGAATCAGCGACCGTGAGTGCAGGTTCGACGTCATCGCCGTCGAGTATGTGGGCGGCAAGCCCGTTCTCCGTCACATTCAGCACGCATTCTGATGAACGCGCTTCCGTTGATTCTCGCTGCGCTCTGCATCATGGCGATCGCCTACAGGTATTACAGCGCCTTCATCGCGGCGAGGATCCTCTCGCTCGACGACAAGCGCGTTACTCCCGCCCACACGCTCAACGACGGACAGAACTATCATCCCACGAACAGGTGGGTCCTGTTCGGCCACCATTTCGCCGCCATCTCCGGGGCCGGCCCTCTCATCGGCCCCGTGCTTGCCGCGCAGTTCGGCTACCTGCCCGGATTCCTCTGGCTCGTGATCGGAGTCTGCCTCGGGGGCGCCGTCCACGATTTCGTAATCCTTGCGGCCTCCATCCGGCGGAGGGGGAGATCGCTCGCCGACATCGCCCGCCATGAGATCAGCCCGCTCGCCGGGACGATCGGTTCGATCGCGATCCTGATCATTGTGGTGATCGCCCTGGCGGGCCTCGGGCTCGCGGTCGTCAATGCGCTGATGGAAAGCTCCTGGGGGACCTTCACGATTTCGCTGACGATTCCGGTCGCGCTCCTCACAGGCCTCTGGATGTACCGCATCCGGCCGGGGAAAATCGCGGAGGCGAGCGTCGCCGGCGCGATCGGCATGATCGCCGCGGTCCTCCTCGGGAGCCTGATTCCGGGCTCGGCTCTCGCGCCCTACTTCACGCTCTCCCGCGGGGGCATCATCGCGGCGATCGCCGCCTACGGTTTTGTCGCGTCGATCCTCCCGGTCTGGCTGCTCCTCTGCCCGCGCGACTACCTCAGTTCGTACATGAAAGTCGGCACGATCGCGGCGCTCGTCATCGGGGTCGTCATCGTGCATCCGGATCTCAAGATGCCCGCGATATCGGAGTTCGCTCACGGAGGCGGCCCGATCATTCCGGGAAAGCTCTTTCCCTTCGTCTTCATCACGATCGCCTGCGGCGCGATTTCGGGGTTCCATGCGCTCGTCTCCTCGGGAACGACGCCCAAGATGCTCGACAAGGAAACCGACAGCAGGATGATCGGGTACGGGGCGATGCTCACCGAGGGGCTGGTGGGGGTGGTGGCGCTGATCGCGGCAAGCTCCCTCTACCCGGGCGACTATTTTGCGATCAATCTTTCGCCGGCGAAATTCTCCGCTCTCGGAATTCCGGCGCAAAACCTCGCGGAACTATCCGCGCAGGTCGGGGAGACGATCGCCGGGAGGCCGGGCGGCGCCGTCTCGCTTGCGGTGGGGTTCGCCCAGATCTTCACCGGGATTCCCGGGATGCGCGGGCTGATGTCGTACTGGTATCACTTCGCGATCATGTTCGAGGCCCTCTTTATCCTCACGACGATCGACACCGGCACGCGGGTCGCGAGGTTCCTCGTTCAGGAGTTTGCCGGACGCATCTGGAAGCCTCTCGAGAAGTCGGATTGGATGCCCGGGACGATTCTCTCTTCGGGCCTCGTGGTGGCGGGCTGGGCGTACTTTATACAGACCGGGAGCATCAGCACGATCTGGCCGATGTTTGGAATCGCCAACCAGCTCCTCGCAGGGGTCGCCCTCGCCGTCGCCTCGAGCGCCATTATCAACGCGGGAAAGGTCCGGTACGTCTGGGTGACGCTCGTGCCGATGCTCTTTGTCACGACGACGACGCTGGTGGCGGGCTGGGAGAGCATCACCGACAATTTCCTGCCGATGGTTTCCGTCGGGTCTACCGCCGCGCAGGGGGAGGTCGACCTGGTCCTCACAGCGGTGATGATGGCTTGCGCGTGCGTGATTCTCGTGGAGGCGTTCCGGCGCTGGTACCGGGTCCTGGCCAAAGGAGAGTACATCGTGGAGGGGATGCCGGTGAGGGCGGGAGATCCGGCCCATCCGCCGCCGGACTACGGTTGCTGCTGACCCGTTGTCATCCTAAGGGCTCGGTTGTCATCCTGAGCGCAGCGAAGGATCTGAAACGTCGTTCTAACCTGAAGGGGGGGATTCTTCGTCGCTTCGCGACTCAGAATGACAATTAAGAGGTTCCTTCCACGACGACCGCTATACCCTGGCCCACGCCGATGCACATCGTGGCGATGCCGTAGCGGGCCTTCCGTCTCTTCATCTCGTGCAGTAGCGTGGTCAGGATCCTCGCGCCGCTGCATCCGAGCGGGTGCCCCAGGGCGATCGCTCCCCCGTTGACGTTCAGCTTTTCGGGATCGATATGAAGTTCACGGGCGACTGCGATCGATTGCGACGCGAACGCTTCGTTGAGTTCTATCAGGTCGATCTGGCTTATCGTGAGCCCCGCTTTCCCGAGCGCGGCTTCGACCGCGGGCACGGGGCCCATCCCCATGAAGCGGGGATCGACTCCGGCGACGCCGGTTGAAACGACGCGTGCCAGAGGTTTCCATCCCATCTTCTTAGCGATAGCTGCTGAGGCGACGAGGAGGGCTGCGGCTCCGTCGTTCAGGGAGGAAGAATTTCCCGCCGTCACCGTTCCGTTTTTCCGGAACGCCGGCACCAGCGCGGCGAGTTTCTCGAGCGACGTGTCGGGCCGGGGGCCCTCGTCTTCGCGGACAGTCTTTGGACCGCTCTTCGAAGGAATATCGACCGGGATCAACTCATCCTTGAACGTTCCCTCCTTCTGCGCGCGCAGAGCCTTGCGATGGCTTTCGAGGGCGAACGCATCCTGCTCCTGCCTCGGGATCGCATATTTCTCCGCGACATTCTCCGCGGTTTCGCCCATCGACTCGAGGGGAAAGAGGGCGGCCAACCGGGGATTGGGATAACGCCATCCGAGCGCCGTATCGTAAGCGGTCGTGTTGCCGAAACTGCCCGATTGATTTTTCGGCAGGGAGTAGGGGGCGCGGCTCATGCTCTCCACACCGCCGGCGACGAGCATCTCCGCGTCTCCGGACCAGATGGCGCGCGTTGCGTGGATGACGGCGTCAAGACTCGATCCGCAGAGGCGGTTGACGGTGGTGCCCGGGACAGAAGAGGGGAAGCCTGCGAGGAGGGCGCTCATCCGGGCGACATTCCGGTTGTCTTCGCCCGCCTGGTTGGCGCAACCCCAGAGGACGTCCTGCACGAGGGCAGGTTCAAGGCGCATGCGGTCCGCCAACGCCCGGAGGACGAGAGCGCCGAGGTCGTCGGGCCTCACATCGCGCAAGGCACCGCCGTACCTGCCGATGGGCGTACGGACAGCGTCAACGAGGAGCGCTTCTTCGCGGGCCATGCCGTGGGGAGCGCAGGTTAGTTTTCGTTCGGGACGCGGGGGTGAGTCCCCTTTGCGCCCACGAGAGCGAAGAAACGGACGGTGATGACGGGGATTTTCTCGCGGTCCGTCTTGATCGTGATCGTGCCGTTGAGGACTCCCTGATCCGAGGGGGCGAGCGTGCACTTGAGGACCGAGCCGTCGCCCGGATCGATTCTGT
Organism: Bacteroidota bacterium; assembly: GCA_036522515.1. NCBI lineage: Bacteria > Pseudomonadati > Bacteroidota > Bacteroidota bacterium. The sequence continues at coordinate 10,890 of DATDFQ010000015.1, read as the reverse complement.
CCGACGTCAATTTGAGGGTGAGCCGGTCGGAGGAGGAGGTCGCGGAGAGTATCCTCACCCGGGAAGCGCCCGAATTCACGATGGAGAGATCCTGGGTGACGGAGGAATCGACGCTCGTGTGAAACACGAGGTACTCCGGATCGAGCGAGAGGGACTTGATGACATTCGCGGTGAAGGTGATCCGGACGTGCCCGTGGGACGTGTCGTTGGTGTTGAGTGTGACGACCTTCGACACCTTCCCGGCGTATTTCGCGGAGTTAAAGCTGATGGAGAGCGTGCCGTTTCCGTTCGGCGGGACGTGATCGCTCGACATGAGCGTCCCGGTGCAACCGCACGAGGTGCTGACGTCGGAAATGACCATCGTGTCGGTGCCGGAGTTTTTCAGGGTGAGGTCGCGGTGGACCGTCGTCCCCGCGTAGACGTCGCCGAAATCAAATGTCGTCCCCCCGACGAGATCGAGCCTGGGTTGACTCAGTGTAATCGCGGGACCAAGGCAGAGGAGGAGCCAGGGGAGAACGGGACTCTTGAGTCTTCCCATCATTCCGAAATTACTTCTTATTGACCCACGCGTAATAGGTGAGGAACATCAGGGGCTGAACGTTAAAATCGGTCTTGAGCTCGATCGAACCCTGGAACGTCCCCGTCTTCGTCGGATGGAAGACGGCCTGGAGCTGCGTCTTTTCGCCCGGCATGAGCTCGTTTTTCATGAGGTTCACCTTGAGATTCTCGAGTTTCGAATCCACGGAGATGATTTTGAGCCGGTTCTTCGGGGAGGGGTTTGTGATCGTGACCGTTCTGGTGTACGACGTATCGAGCTTCATGTTGTCGAACGAAAGGATCTTCGGGTCCATCTCCATGACGTTCACGACGTTTGCGCTGAAGGTGACGGTGACCTTCGGGGATCCCGTGTCGTTGGACGAGATGTAGACCTGTTTCGAGACCTTGCTCCCGCCGTAGTTATGCGTGTCGAACGAGATCGACACCTTTCCGACGGACTCCGGAGCCAGGTTCTTGTCGTGCTCGGACATCATCGTGGCGGTGCATCCGCACTGGGCCCTCACCTCGGAGATGCGCAGGGTATCGGTCCCCGTGTTCTTGACGGTGATCACTTTCTCGATTTTTTGTCCGGTAAAGGCGTCCCCAAAATCGAGCGTGGTTCCCCCCACGATGCTGATTTTCGGTTGAGCAAGAAGGCCGGAAAAGGCGAACAGTGTAGAGAGAAAAATCGGGAAAATCACGCGTTTCATAGCATCTCCAGGTTTTAATGATATATCTAACATACAAAAGTGAGCGTTGAAATTCAAGTAGGTTTGAGCCGGGCGGCGGACATCATCTGTAACAACGGAGCGATGCGGTAGCGTTCCTCGCCCAGATCTGAATGCAGGGCCCGGAGCACGCTCACGACCTGTCCGATTCCGATCTTCCCGGCCCATTCGACGGGCCCGCGGGGATAACTCGTGCCGAGCTTCATGGCGAGATCCATGTCGGCGGGAGACGCGATTTCTTCCATCAGCGCGAACGCCGCCTCGTTCACGAGCATGCAGAGAATCCGGGGCATCACCATGCCGGCGCGGTCCTGAACGACCGCAACCTCCTTTCCCAGTTCCGCGAAGAACTCGCCCGCTCTCGAGATCGCCGCGCGGGCCGTCTGGAGGCCCGGCGCGAGTTCGACGAGCCGGTTGGAGAGGAGCGTCGGGAGGGCGCCGATGCCCACCATCCGTTCCGGGTGCCGGATCCAGCCCGCCTGTTCTCCCGCGGCGACGGTGACCGAAGAGGTGAGCAGGGTGGCCGAGCGGTCGAGCTTCCGGTCGAGCGCAATCAGGTTTCTTTTCTTCAGTACGGGATCGGTATTCGTGAGCTCCGCCGCGAACGATACTCCCCGGGGGATGGCGGCTGATTTGCGGAATCCCGCTCTTGACGGGATCGCCTCTTCGCCGGAGTTTGTCTGGAATGCGACCCGGAACCCGGAGGCGACGCACGCCTCGCCAAGTTCGCGGACCAACGCCGTCTCGCCCGTCAGATAGACCACTCTCGCCCGGGATCTGGCGCGACCGCGGCGGGGCGCCGGACTAGTCGTAAAATCCCCCCTTCGTCTTGCGGCCAAGCCGTCCGGCGTCGACCATCCGTTGTTGGATGACGTGCGGACGATAGCGCGGCTCGCCGAACGTCTGCTCGTACATCGATTTGGTGACGGCGAGATTCACGTCGATTCCGATCAGGTCCATCAACTCGAACGGCCCCATCCTGAATCCGCCCGAAAGCCGGACGATCCTGTCGATTTCTCCGACCGAAGCGATCCCTTCTCCCAGGATCCGGAGCGCCTCGCCGTAGAACGGGCGGGCGAGCCGGTTCACGATGAACCCGGGCGTGTCCTTCGCGACGATGGCGCGCTTCCCGAGACGCTCGACGAGCCGAAGGCCCGACTGGACGGTCTCCTTCGAGGTGCGGCTCCCGGGGACCACTTCCACGAGCGGGATCAGATGCGGTGGATTGAAAAAATGGAGGCCGATCACACGCTCCGGCGACGGGATGGCCGCCGCGATCGCGGTGACGGAGAGGGAAGAGGTGTTCGTGGCGAGCAACACGCCGGCTCCGGTGAGGGGCGCCAGGTCGCCGAAGATCTTCTTTTTCGCGCCGAGATCCTCGATCGCCGCCTCGATGACGGCTTCGCAGGTCGAAAAGACGCTGAGAGTGGTGGAGAGGATGATGCGGCGGGCGGCGCCTTCCGCGAGCTCGGCCGTCAGCTTTCCTTTTTCGACCCCCTTCTGCAAATCCGCGGAGATCAGGCGTGAGGATTCTTTGAGGATTTCCCCGGAGACGTCGTAGAGCAGCGTGTTAAATCCGGCGAGCGCGGCGACGTGGGCGATGCCGCGGCCCATCGTCCCGGCTCCGACGATTCCGATTGTCGCCATTACTGCGGGCTGGACCGGGGGGGGATCATCCGGGAATGACGGAGTCTTCCGGCACCTTTTGCCAATCGGGTATCCACTCGGGCACCTTCAAACCCCACGCGTCCGCGTTTTCCTGCACCTCCTGGGCGAAGGTCCCGCGCACCTCGTGGTTGTCCCGTTTTTTCAGCCCGAGCTCCCTGTAACTCTTGTTCTTTCGGGATCCCGGCCTGCCGAAAATCGACATCACCCGCGGCCACCAGCGGTCGAGCGCCTCCTGAATCTCGCCTTTCGTGCCCGCATCCAGAGCAAGGCGTTTCACCCAGTAGTCTCCGTGCGCGATGTGCGTTTTCTCCTCCTTGAAGATCCGGTCGATCTCGCGCCGCCACGGGCCGTAGCTGCAGACCTTGACGTCTTCGAGCTGATGGCCCGCTCCGCGGTCCATCAGGAAGTTGAACATCACGAAATCCGCCCACGAATCGATCGGGTAGTAGAAGATATTGACGCGCTTGTCGCTTGATGCCCGCTTGTCGCCGAGGACCTGGCTGTCGTCGACGCGAAAGGTGAAGTCCATTTTGTCGACCCAGTCGTCCACTCCGAAGCGCGCGTCTTCGAGGAGACGGTACATCGCCCGGGCATGGCGCACTTCGTCCCGGACGATGTTCGAGACGACGAGCATCTCTTCGGTCGTCGGGGCCTTCATGATCCAGGGGACGTATCCGAAACCGCCCGCCAGCTCCGAATCGGCTTGCTGGAGCATCAGGTTCATGAGGTGATCGTAATACTCGTCGCTCATGTCGTCGAGGGTCTCGATCGGTTCGTTCTTCGAGAGCTTCAGCATCATTTTCTCCGAGCGTTCGGAGTTCGGGATCTTCGAGGGATTGCCTGCCATAGTCTATCTCTCCATGTTGGATCGGTTTGAATTCGCCAGTAACTTAGTCAAAAACGCTTCAAAAATCAACCTGTTTGCGGAGGAGCGAGGCATGCGTTTCCACACCCTCGTTCCCACGCTCCGCGTGGGAACGGGATCCGCGGCGCTCTGCGCCGCAACCAGGTTGGGACGCTGAGCGTCCCGGTATGCGTTCCGCCGCAGAGCGACGGAACGGGAATCAGCGCCCCCGGAACACCGGCGGGCGCTTCTCGAGGAACGCGCGGAGGCCCTCCCGGTGGTCTTCCGTCTCCGATGCGATCTGCTGAATCAGCGCTTCGTATTCCAGGATCGTCTCGAGATCTCCGGAGAGGCTCTTGTTCAGGGTTCGTTTGATCAATCCGATCGCCTTCGTCGGCGCCTGTGCGAGCGTGCGGGCGAGGGATGCGGTCTCCGCCTCGAGTTCCTCCGGCGGAAGGACCCGGTTCACGAGGCCGACCCGCTCCGCCTCCTCGGCCGGGATGTCGCGTCCCGTGGCGGCATACTCGAATGCCCGGGCCATTCCGACCAGCCGGCTGAGGAACCAGTGGGAACCGGAATCGGGGACCAGGCCGATCCGGATGAAGACTTCGATCAGCTTCGCCGAGCTCGACATCAGGCGCATATCGCACGCCAGCGCCAGGCTGCAGCCCGCGCCGGCCGCGACGCCGTTAATCATGCCGATGACCGGCTTTTCCATGTTCCGGATTCTCCGGATCATCGGGTTGTAACTCTTGTCGAGCGACTCCTTCAGCGACCGCTTCGCGCCAGAATGTTCCTTCAGATCCTGACCCGAACAGAACGCCTTGGTCCCACTCCCCCGGATCACCAGGGCGCGGACGGCGGCGTCCCGTTCCGCCTCTTTCAGCGCTTCGTTCAACTCCTTTTTCATCTGCTCGTTAAAGGCGTTATAGACGTCGGGCCGGTTGAGCGTAATCGTGCAGACCCCGTCGGTGTCGCCGTAGAGTATTGTCTGGTAGTCAGCCATGCTTTGTCTCAGGTGATGAGGAGGATCGACCGCTTCATCGTCAGCGCACCAACGCCATCGAGCGGGTTTGATGAAACGCCCCTGCATTCAGGGTATAATAATAGATTCCCGTGGGCATCGCGCCCGCATCCCAGCGCACGGCGTATTCTCCGGGGGCCTTTCGCTCGTCGACCAGTGTGGCGACTGCTCTGCCGAGGAGGTCGTATACCCGGAGGACGACGCGACCATCGACCGGAACCCGGTAACGGATCTCCGTCGAAGGGTTGAAAGGGTTTGGATAATTCTGAAGGAGTGCGAAGCTCTCCGGCAAGGCGAGGGGTGGGACCGATTGCATTTCGAGCGTGAGGTGCGCCGTGGGATGTCCGATTGTCACCGATTGCCCGTCAGAAAGAGCCTGCCCGCCGCCATCGAAGAGTATCGAGGCGGACCCCTCGCGCAAGTGAGAGCGAATGCTAAGGGGATAGACTGCCCCACCGAGGGATACTCCGATGGAGGTTCGGGTCCCTGGGCTGGAGAGAGCGATCATCGATTGCGAGGCGAACCGGGCGTCGAGGCCGCCGGGAGGGGAAGGCGGCATGACATATTTGCCCGCGTCGATCCTGCCGTCTCGGCTTCCGAAATAAAGCGTCTGTTCAGATCCCGCGGCGTCGTTGATCGTGATCCGGTTGAGACGCTCGAGTTCGGCATGGGCTGATTCCCCGAACGATCCTTTCGCGAGCTGGGGCCCGAGGAAGAGGCTTCCGGCGCCGGAGGTCTTGATCCAATGCCCCTGTCCGGGGTGGATCGTATCGGCGACCTGGTAACCGGACGAATACCAGAAGGTGTGGGAGATGACCAGACCCGGCGGGCTGGATGTGATGGCAGAGACTCGGAGTGGAACCGAGATGGAACCGATGAGATTCCACCCGGGATCGACGGCAATCGTATCGGCGAGGATCGAGTCGCCCGTGACGGGCACCTGATGGGCCGAGGGGTACCGGAGCCAGTATCCCGGGCCGTTCGCCAGTGTGTCTTTGATCTGATAGGCCCCGACGTAAGCAAAGGCCGGAGAGGATGCGGCCGGGAAGAGGATTCCCGTACGCGCGTCGGAGGATTTAACCGGCAGCGAAACCATGTTCCAGCCGGTTCCAAGGGAGACGACCGAACCCTGGAACGTGATCGCAAAGGCGGCGTCGCTCGTATCCTTGAGTAACGGGCCGCCGAGGGAGGTGATCCGTAGCCGCGCCAGTTGGGTGGGAGGGAAGGGGACGAGCCAGGAGTACGTTCCCCCCGAGGCCGCGAGAGAGTCGGCAACCGGAAGCCAGCTCCCGCCGCCATTCGTGGAATAATCGAGACGGACGGAGCCGATGAATGAAGACGACCATGTGATCGCGTGCAGGCTGTTCACGGCCCAACTTTCGCCTCCGTTGGGGGAGGTCAGCGCGAGGGAGGCGCCCGTCCCGGGCATCCTGCGCTGGTAGACACCATTGCCGTGCGTCGTCGCCCGGAGCATTCTGTTGGAGGGCGAGAGGGAGAGGTCGGCGATGAGGACCGCGTCGGGCAACCCGTCCGAGAACTGGTTCCAGCTCGCACCCGCGTCGGTCGAGACATAGACGCCGATGTCGTTCCCCGCGAAAACGACGCCTGGATTGAGAGGATCTACGAAGACGGCGGTCGTCGGAATATCGGGCAGCGTCCCGGTAATGTCCGTCCAGTTCTGACCGGCGTCGCTCGAACGGAAGACGTGGCCCGAATTTGCCCCCCCGAATGCGGCGTACACTTTGCGGGAATCATGCGGGTCGACGGCCAGATCCAATGGATACCTGTCCGGCAGCGAGCCGGTGATGTCGGTCCAGGTTCCCCCTCCGTTCGGAGTCATGTAGAGATGGGAACGGGCGCCGAACGGCGCCTTTCCGACGTAGAGCGTGTCGGGGCTTGTGGAGGAGATCGCCATCGAAAGCGCGAGGTTGCCGTCGAGAAACCCCGTGGTATTGGTCGAGGCCCAGGTCGTGCCGCGGTTCGTACTCTTGTAGATCCGGTCCAATCCCATGTAAAGGACATTCGTGTCGGAAGGGGAGAGCACCAGGGGCGAATTCCAGCTTCCGTTCCCTGCGAATGAAGCCACCGTGGAGAATGAGGCGCCGCGGTTGGTCGATCTTCCGACACTCCCTCCGTTACGGTTGACTGCGAACATCGTGTTGTCGTTGAGCGGGTTGATGGCAGTCCAGCCGCACTCGTCGAGTGCAGTCCGGGTCCATGTGAGGCTGCCGCCATACTTGTATCCGGGGATGTGGTCCTGAACCTGTCCGATCGCAAGAAGAGAATCGGATCCCGAATTCGAGAAGCCGTTATAAAACTGGCCCGTTTGCATGCCGGCTCCCACGCTCGTGAAGCTGACACCGAAGTTCGTCGAACGGTAGACGCCGTCGTCATTCACGGCGTAGAGGATGTTCGGATCGGCCGGGTGGTGGGCGAACGAGTGATGGTCCGAATACGAGCCGGAGCTCTGGGTTATAGTCGTGCCGCCGTCTGTCGAATAATAAATGGCTACCCCGGCGCGGACGACGCGCGAGGAATCGTCGGGCTTGATCGCCACGAAATGAGAATACCACCCCTGAACGCCCGCGACGTCCTGCGCGCTGATCGAACTCCAGTTTGAGCCGAAATCTCCGGACCTCCAGAGGGAGCTCACGCCTGTGGTGCTGTCGGCGACGCTTGCGTAAACGGTGTTCGGATTCGGAGGGTATGATTCCAGAAGGGCCTTTCCGCTGAAATCGGGGAAGGTCGGGATTGAATTCCAGTTCTCTCCTCCGTCAGTGGACCGGAACAGGCCTTCACCGGAGCTGTTGAAATTGCCCAGCGTGGCGAGGACCCGCGAAGTATCCGACACATTGTAAAGAAGATCCTCCGCCATCGGGAGCGGAAGGGTTTGAGTCCATGTCTGACCGCGGTCGGAACTCCTGTAGAGCCCCTCGGTCGTGGCGGCAAGGACTGTGTTGCCGTTCAACCGGTTGATCCGTATCGCCTCGACTCCGCGTTCCTGGTTGAACGTCCAGTCAAGGCTCTTCGCCCATGTCGATCCTCCATTCGTCGTCTTGAGGATGCCTATCCCGTAACTTCCGCGCGTGGTTCGGAGGACGAGGCCGCCGAGAGCCGCTTCGTACCGGTAGACCTCCCCCGTGCCGATAAAGATGGTATTCGTGTCTTGAGGGTCGATCGCAATGGCTCCCACCCCCAGGACCGGATATCCGGTTACGACCCGGGTCCAATCGCCTCCCAGTCCTCCGGTGTGAGACCGCCAGAGGCCGCCGCTCGCAGAGCCGAGGTACACGGTGTTCCCGTTGAGCGGGTTGATCGCGATGCTGATCGTCCTTCCGGGGAGGTTGGTCGGTCCAATCGATTGCCACGACTGGGCCGACTCGGGGGAGCGGCCCGATTCCTTGGCCAGTTGTCTTGAGCGAAGATAAGCCTTATAGAATTTTGAAGGAGAAATGTCCGGGTCGGGGTATGCCCGCGCGCGAGTCCAGAAATCCAACGCTTCAAGTGCGCCCGACCTCCCGGTTTCGGATTCGGGTTTCAGCCGGCCGGGGTATCCGCCGGACCGGACTCCGTCTCCCGGATGAAACGTAACGTACCATCCGGCCAGGAGCGCAAGGAAGAAGGCTGCCCATCTCGAATTCATTCTCATGGTGGTCACCGTATCAGGGCTGTTGTTTTCGACTGCGTGTAGCCCCCCGCAGTGAGTCTATAATAATAGAGACCGCTCGGTGATCCGGCGGCGTTCCATTCCACGGAGTATCTGCCCGGTTGCTTCATCTCATGGACGAGCGTCGAAATCTCCCTGCCGAGAACATCGTACACCTTCAGGGTTACGAACGACGATTGATTGATGACGAAGGGGATCGTCGTGGCGGGATTGAACGGATTCGGATAGTTCTGCCCGAGCCGGGTTTCTTCGGGAGTTTCAGAGAGCGCAGGGGGCGCGAGTCCCAGCTCGAGCCGTTCGGGGGGATGGAGGAGTCGCGCGGAGCCCTTCCCGTTCATTGGAACCGCCTTGCCGTCGACGAGCAGCGACGCAGACGCGTCCGGCGTCTTCCAGCTGAGCGCCAGGGGGTAGGCCGCCCCCGTGAGGATGATCGGAACGATTCTCGATTCCCCCGGACTCGAGAGCTCGACCATTCGCCCTGATGCGAAACGCGCACCGAACACCTCACCGGGAGCTCCGGGAGGCATCTGATACTTTCCGGTGTCGGTCACGCCGCCCGTCACGCCAAAATAAAGTGTCTGGCCGTAACCGGAGGCGTCCGACAGGGTCAGCTGGCCGAGTGGATCGAGCTCGCGGGCCGTCGCGATCGATTGTTTTGCAAGCGATTGTGAGAGGACCAGTTGGCCCGGTCCCGAAGTCTTGACCCAGCAGCCCGTGCCCGGCAGGAGGCTGTCGATCACATGGTATCCGGATGAGAACCCGAAATACCGTGATACGACGAGGCCGGGCGGAACGGAGGTGATCGTAGAAACCGGAACGGGCGCGGAGATTGAGCCGAGCAAATTCCACTGGCCGAAGGCCGATGTGGAAAGATAGGTAAGGGAATCGCCGGAGAGCTTGAGCATCTGAGAACCACCGAACTTCATCCAGTATCCACGGCCGTTTTCCAGCGTGTCGTTGATCAGATAACTTCCCTCGTATGAAAATGCGGGAGAACCTGCTAACGGAAAGTTATGCGCTGTTGTGGCGTTGTCCGTGAGGACGGGCAGGGAGACAATGTTCCAGCCCGAGGCGAGCGACACCGGGACCGAGGCAGGTTGCGGCAAACTTATGACCGCCGTGTAGATGTCCATGTTAAAGCCGCCCGCGCGTTCGTCGGTCCAGACGGGGACGATGTGCGAGTTCCAGAAGTCGATCCCGATATAATCTCCGAACCGGACGTCGGAGTTCGGCGTGTTCGCGGGCGAAGGCGCCGAGCTCAGGAGTTGGTTCGAAAATGATTGCCCCCCGTCGGAGGATCTGGCGAGATACGCTTCAAAGACGGTGTTGTCGACGGTGTTCCGCGTGTCGTAATAGACAATCGCCATCTCCCCCTGCTCATCGACGGCGATCCAGGGCCAGTATTGAAGTTTCCCGTTATGGAGCGGGTCGTTGTTGACTCTCACGGGTGCCGACCAGTTTTTTCCACCGTTCGTGGACGAACTGAGGAAGACATCGTCGTCTCCGTTCCGCGAGTCGCTCCATGTCACGTAGATGGCGCCGTTCCGGACCCCGCCGCTCAAGTCCACGGCGATCGACGGAAAACCATGGAGGCTCGACACCGGGCTGATGACGCTGTCGACGCCGAAACTCGCTCCCCCGTTTGTCGATTTGTCGAACATGACCCCCGGTCCCGCCCAGACCACATACACCTCCCCGTTCGGTCCGATGGCGGGGTCGGATCCCTGAACGCCGGTCCCGTCGCTGACCTGAACCATGGGCGACCAGGTGTGCCCCGCATCGGCCGATCTGGTGAGCTGGATCCCTCCCGGCGTGCCGAACCGGGTCCAGCTGATATAGAGCGCGTTTGCGAAGGGGCTCGCCGGGTTGAGATCGGATGCGATATACTCTTTGTCGTCGAATGCGGTCCCCGGGATGCTCGGCGCCAGGTTGGCCGTATCGAACGTCACCCCCTCGTTCGTCGAACGGAAGACAAGGATCTTGCCGTCGTTGTTCGTGTTGTTGATGGAAATCGTGGCGATATAAAAATTGCCCGCGGTGTCGACGCCGACCGCCGGGTCGCTCGCGCGGAGGTGGACCGGATCGACGATGGGGAGGAGGGCGCCCGCCGACCAGTTCGCGCCGCCGTCCGTCGAAAGGCTGTACCCCACCCTCCGTATCGCGGGGCTGACTCCCGTGCTGAAATCTCTCCAGGCGGCAACGACGCGGTTGGGGTGCTTGCGGCTGATCTTCACCGACGGCTCATTCTGCGGAAAGGTATCGACTGAAACATTGACGTTCTGATAGAGGGATTGGGTCGCGGCGCCCGTGGAGAGGGGCGTGCTCCTGGGGGTTGAGCGGGGCATCTGCCTCATCAGCTCCTCGGGGAAGATATCGTGCGGCCGGGAGTAAAGGGTGTCGCCCGTTTGGGGAGACGTTCCGG